>NZ_JBEOVH010000025.1:0-132570 GCF_040295385.1 Streptomyces sp. NPDC002825 | reverse complement strand
TGGAGCACCTTGGCCATGTCCAGGTAGCTGGTGGCCGGGGTGTCACCGCCCAGAGCGAACGCCTCGTCAGCCGCCCGGACATGCAGAGCGTCCCGGTCCGGATCGGCGTACACGGCCACGCTGGCGATCCCGGCATCCCGACAGGCACGGGCGACACGGACCGCGATCTCGCCGCGGTTGGCGATGAGCACCTTGCGCACAGTAGGTCTTCTCCCGACTGACTCACGTCTGCACTCTTGTGTCCCCGGCCTTGTGAAAGGCCCTCGGGGACAGTGCACCGGACCTTGCCTCCAAGCTTCTTCGGCGGCGAACGGCTGTTCAATGAGGTGGATTTCAGGACTCGGTCAGGTTCCACAAGCCCATGGCGGCTGTGTCGGAGAACGGCCAGGTGAGTGTCAGAAGCCCGTCAGGCGGCCTGCGGGCGGACGCCGCGCCCCGGCCGGCGCCCGACACGACGAAGCCGGCCGGGCCGGCACCGGATGCGGTGCCGGCCCGGCCGGCTTCATGGCCGCGCGGGCGAGGACGGGCAGGAGTCTGCCGGCGCTCCGTTCGGCGTCAGGACGAGGCCGACCGGGCAGCACGGCGGCTGAAGCACTCGTGGGCGTCGGCCTCGGAGTAGTACGTGCGCCCGTCCCGGTTCCGCCGGCGCCATCCCTGCTCGCTGGCCAGCCGGTAGACGGTTCCGGTCGGGGCGCCCCACAGCCGCGAGATGTCCGCGGCGCTGAGCCATCGCTCCGGGCCCACGACGGAACCGGTGGCGGAAGCGGCGCCGGAAGCGGCGGCAGAACCGGCCGCGGAGGCGGACCGCTGCATGTCACGGCGCAGCTGAGTCCACTGGTGGCCGGCCCAGCTGTGGTCCGGGTGTCGGTCGCAGCGGATCTCCGTGTCCCGCGCCCAGGCCCGGGCGCGTACGGCGGCGGTCAGATCGCCGTCGCAGCCGGGCGCCACACAGGTGCCGACGCGAATGCGCCGGACCGGGTCGGGACGTGCCACACGGCGGGCCCTCTCCACCAACCCCGCCACTTCCTCCGAAGCCTCGCCGGCCGCCGGATGGGCGGCGAGCCACGCGGTGTTCCGCAGGAGGAAGTGGGCCAACTGGCCTGCTCCGCGCCCGGGTACCGCCAGGCTCCGCTCCGCGGCGATGAGCCCGCTCCACGAAGCGAGGGTCGCGACGATCGCCGTGCGCGCGTCGGCCGCGGCCCCGTTGAAGGGAAGTCCCGGCAGCGGGCCGCCGGTCGTCCGCTCCCGCGGTCCGCGGGTCGACGAGCCGTCGAGCGCCCGCCCGCACTCCTCGTAGAGCGCCCCGAGCTCCCTGATGCCCATGGCGAGCGCGTCCGTGCAGGTCCGGCAGAGACGCAGCCCGCGGGACGCCTGCCGGCGCTCACCCCCGGCGGCGCCCCGCACGCAGCCGCGGCCCTCGCACAGCGGGCCCCTCGCGGTGGTGGGCATCACCCTGCGTTCCCTTCTTCGCTTCCCCGTGGATGCCGCGTTCTCAACCGCACCCGAGCCGGAACCCGACCCCGCGGACCGTGATGATCCAGCTGCTCGCGCCCAGCTTGTTGCGCAGGCTGCTCACGTGCGTGTCCACGGTCCGCCGGGACCAGGAGTCTCCCCAGACCTGCTGCATGAGCCGCTTGCGCGGGATCACGGTCTCCGGGTGGGAGGCGAGGAGGTGCAGCAGGTCGAACTCCTTGCGGGTCAGTTCGACGGACCGGCCTTCGAGGGTCACTTCCCGCGAGCTCGCGTCGATCCGCAGCGAGCCGTGCGAGACAACCGTGGCGATCTGCTCACGAGGCCGCTGGGCGCGGCGCATGACCGCCTCCATACGTGCCATCAGTTCGCGGAATCCGTACGGCTTCACCAGGTAGTCGTCCGCGCCGGCCTGGAGACCGAGGACGCGGTCCAGTTCGGTACCCCGCGCCGTGACGGCGATCACGGGGACGTCACCGGCCGACCGGATTCCCCGACAGACCTCCAGGCCGTCCAGGTCGGGCAGCTCCAGATCGAGCAGCACCAGGTCGGCGTCCTCGTAGTTCTGCAGCGCCCCACCGCCCGTATCGACGCTGTCGACGTGGTGTCCGTGCCGACGCAGCCCCAGAACCAGGGACTCCGCCTCACTGGTGTCGCTCTCCACAACGAGCACCCGCCAGGCCGCGGACGGACTCGGAGCGCTCCGTGACGGCCCCTCGGGGCCTGCCTCGATGACGCCCACTCCGCCGGCCCTGCGCGGGAAAGGTATGTGACGGTCCTTCACGTCTGTCGACCGCTGACTCACGAGTCCCCCACTAGATCGTCCACCGGTTTCCGGGAGAACGTACAAACCGCTCAGCCGGTTTGTCAAAGCTCTTGCATTGGACGGAGAACGCGCCGCACATCTGGCGAAAACCTGACCAATACCGGGAGTGGCACCGCACAAAGACCGCCTAACCAGCGCAGATGCATCCTGTATATCGAGCTCCTGCTGTCAAGGTCTCGCCAAATCGACCACGCGTTACGCCCTGCTCGATCCACGACCTGCAGGATGACATGTAGGCTCGACCCTGAAAACAGGGTAGTCGGTTTGTTAACTTCCGCTTCATGTCAAGGGAGCCCGGCAAGGAGGACCGTGGACACGTCCACCCATCCCGTGGACCCCTCGGGGTTCAGTGTGCTCGAAGCGGCCGTGGGTCGGGGTTTCGCGTCCGCCCTGCAGGACGGTCTCCGTCGGTCGGTGTCCGTCCGGTCGCGACGACCGGCTGCTCCGCGGCGCGACGCCCCGCCGGCCTCGGCCCGGGAGCGGGGTTCCGGACGGGCTTCGGAGCTTCTGCTGCCGGGAGAGGCGGCCGCGATCCTGCGGCGCTTCGAAGACCGGCTGCCGACCGTGCTCGACGCCCGGAGCCCGGACAGCCCCGTGGTGCGATCCGCCCTGAGTGCGTACGCGCGAAACATGCTGTCGTATACGACTCGCCCCGCCGGGGTGCGTGAGGAACCGGCGCCGAGGTCTCCGGACTCTTCCGCCCTGGGGCCTCAACTGTCCTCTGTGGCAGGAGTGCTGCTGCTCGAGTGTGCCATGCTGCACGCCCTGCGAAGCGGCGACGGCCCGCACGCCACCGCGGAGCAGCGCGCGGAAGCGGTCGTGCAGGCCCTCGGCCGAGCGATCCGCGCGTGCACCTTGGCCGACGGTCCGGCCGCGACGGACACCCGGCAGAACCGGCAGGAACGACGCAGGATCGCCCGGGAGATGCACGACGAACTCGGCACCTCCCTCTCGCTGGCCCTGCGTCACATGGAGGCGCGGACCCCGGGAACAAGAGAGAGTGACATTCATCTCGTCGCCGCTGAACGGTCGTTGCGCGAGGCCATCGGTCATACCCACAGACTGGTCGGCGATCTGCGCGCGGAAACGGGCGTGCCGCCGCTCGGCGAGGCGATCCGGGCGTTCGTCGACGCCGCGGCCCCCGCGTCGGTCACCGTCTCCCTCGCCGCGACGGGCGACGAGCAGCGCCTGCCGGACACCCTCCGGCGTGAGCTCTTCCTGGTCGTACGGGAGTGCCTGCGCAACAGCCTCGGCCACGCCGAGCCCCGGCAGATCAAGGTCACCTCACGGGTCACCCGGTGGTGGGCGCACGTCCGGGTCGAGGACGACGGAATCGGTTTCGGCACAGCCGACCTGTCCTCCCCCGCGCACGGACACCACGGGCTGCGCGGCATGACCGAGCGGATCACGGAGATCGGCGGCCGCCTCACCCTCGCCGGCACCCCCGGCGAGGGAACTCGTGTCGACGTCCACGTACCCCTGCGGGAACGGGCCTGGTGAGCGGGGTGCGCGCCGGCCGGGCACCACATGAGCGCTCTCCGCACCCGCCCGCCGGCACGGCACAGGAGCGGGCGATCACAACCCCGATGCGGATCTCACCCCACCCGCTACACTGTCGGCGGTGGCTCAGCCCTCACCGGTCGGGTCCACCACAGCGCTGTCGGCGACCGGCCTGAAGCCCATCACCCCTCCGGGCCGGGTTTCGGACCCAGTCTCCGACAGATCCCAGCCTTCGTAGCTCAGGGGATAGAGCACCGCTCTCCTAAAGCGGGTGTCGCAGGTTCGAATCCTGCCGGGGGCACAAGAACGAGGGGCACCCGCCGGGATCGGCGGGTGCCCTTCGGCGTGGGTGGAGGGTGGCGGAATGACGAAGGGCGAGCGCGAGGCCCCTCCCCGGCGGCGGCAGGGGGAGCTCGAGGCGCAGGTGTTGGCCGTGCTGCGGCAGGCCGGCGGGGCCCGGACCGCGGGGTGGGTGCAGGAGCGGCTCGGTGGCGGCCTCGCCTATACGACCGTCATCACGATCCTCACGCGCCTGCACGCCAAGGGTGCCGTCAGCCGGGAGCGGGTCGGCCGGTCCTTCGAGTGGACCGCCGTCGCCGACGAGGCCGGGCTCGCCGCCCTGCGGATGCGCAAGGTGCTCGACGGCGAGGCCGACCGGGAGGCCGTGCTCGCCCGCTTCGTGACCGGGCTCTCCGCCCATGACGAGCGTGTGCTGCGGGACCTGCTGGCGGAGGACTGAACGCATGGGGGTCTTCGTCTTCCTGCCGCTCGTCCTGCCGCTGACGGCATGGCCCGTCGCCCGGCTCGCCGCGCACCATCTCCATCCTCGGGCGGCCACCCGGCTGCTCACCGGGCTCTCGGGCGTGCTCGCTCTGTGCAGCACCCTGTCCCTGGGTCTGCTCGTCGTCGTCGGCACCGCCCAGCTGCCCGGGAACCCCCTGCCGGACGGCTGGTCCGACCCCGAGGTCCGCGCGGCCGTCCCCTACGACGAGATCGCCGGGCCACTGGCCATTCCCGCCCTCGCCGTCGTGATCGCTTCCTGCGGCCGGGCCGCCCTGCGGCGGCGTCGTGTCCGCCGCCGGGCCGAGCTGGCCCTCGTCGGGCTGCCCGCCACCCCGGTCGTCGTGCTTCCCGACCCCAGCCCCTACGCGTACGCCCTTCCCGGGCGGAGGGACCGCGTCGTGGTCAGCACCTCCCTGCTCGCCGCGCTCTCCGGGCCCGAGCGCCGCGCGCTCTTCGCCCACGAGCGCTCCCACCTCGCCGCCCGGCACCACAGGTTCCTGCTGGCCGTGCAGCTCGCCGCGCGGGCCAACCCCTTCCTGCGGCCCCTGCGCACGGCCGTCGCCTACACCACCGAGCGGTGGGCCGACGAGCAGGCGGCCACCCGGATCGGCAGCCGCCGTACCGTGGCCCGCGCCGTCGGCAAGGCCTCGCTGATCTCCCGGGCCACGGCCTTCGCCGGCTTCGCCTCCGCCGGGCCCGTGCCGCGCCGTGTCGCCGCGCTCCTCGCGCCCGCTCCCGCCACCCGCCGCCGGCCGTCCCTCTTCACCGTCGTGGGCCTCGCCACCTGGGGCGCGGCCGCCGGCACCGCCGTCTCCGCGCTCTCCTCGGCGACCTCGGCCGTGACCCTGTTCCGCATTCTCCAGGCCGCGACCCCTCTGTGACCCGGCTCCGGCAGTCCTATCCTGACCTCACTTACCGGGGGAAATGGGGGAACAGCCGTGGACTGGTTCTGGTGGGTGCTCATTCTGTTCTGGACCGGCGGCTTCGCCTGGGCCGCCGACAACGTCCGAACCGCGCTGCGCCATCGGCACGAGCGCAAGATGGAGCGCCTTGAGGCGGCCAAGCAGGAACGTCTCGCCCTCGAGGCCGCGCACAAGACGCCCGAGCCCGTGTGCGGGTGCACGCACCACCTCGCCAAGCACGACAAGCAGGGCCGGTGCCACGAGCGGGTCGAGGTGCCCACGGCCTGGGACGAGAACAAGAAGCCCGTCCGGTACGAGGCCGGCACCTGCAACTGCCAGCAGTACGTCGGGCCGCAGCCGCTCTCCCAGGTGTACGCGGACGAGCTGACTGACCTGGCATAGGCCGTCCCTCCGGATCCTGCCCGGCCCGCGAGCCGTCCGAAGGAGACGGCCTAGCGGCGCAGTTCCTCCGGGCAGGCCGTGCCCCGCGACAGCTTGTACGGGGCGCCCAGGCGGTACACGCCCGCCTTCGGGGCGACGAGTTCCGTCCACTCGTCGCCCTCCGGGTCCGCCTCCGCCTTGAAGAGGCAGCCCTTCTCGTTGGCGAAGACCTTCGGGATGTCGGTCTCCGACTCCTCGCGGGCCAGCTTCGACGCCTCGGTCTCCTGCGGCGGTTCGATCTTGCCGCCGTTCTCGTCCACGAGCGCCAGCCACGGCGAGTACGGGACGCGGATGAGGACCCGGCCGGGGCGGTCGACCCGGATCACGACCTCGTTCTCCTCCGCGCTCTGCACCTCGGCCGGCGGGTCGGCGAGGGGGGTCGGGTTCTGCACCTCGTACAGCCGCCAGTTCTCGTCGGACCAGACCTGGTTCAGGTACGGGAGGCCCTCGCGGACCAGCTCCGCCTCCTGTTCGGCGCCCGAGTCGGGGGCGCCGGTGGGCAGGACCACGTAGTGGACGGCCCAGCGGTCGAGCCAGTCCTGGTAGTTCGCGGCGTTCAGGGTGTCGTCGTAGAAGAGCGGGTTGCGCTCCATGTCCGCCTGCCGGTTCCAGCCGCGCGCCAGGTTGATGTACGGGCTGAGCGCGGAGGACTCGCGGTGGCTGGAGGCCGGGACGACCTCGACGCGCGCCTTGCCCGCGTCCCGTACCTGGAGCTGGTTCACCAGGGGGGCCAGCTCGCGGGCCCAGGAGGCGTCGGGGGCGGTGCGGATGACGTCGTCGACGCCCTTGAAGCCGATCCAGAGGTTCAGTCCGGCGACGGCGAGCAGCAGCGCGTACCAGCGGCGGGAGCGCGGCGCGGTGTACGGCAGGGCCGCGAGCAGCACGACGCCCGCGAAGAGCATCGGCAGCCGGGAGATGTTCGAGCCGATCTGCGAGTCGATCAGCCAGGTCAGGAGCGTGCCGATGGAGTAGACGGCCGCGGCCGTGCGGACCGTGCGCCAGTCCTTCGGTACGAGGACGAGGACGAGGACGCCGAAGAGCAGCGGCAGTGCCGTCGAGCCGAAGGCCATCGGCTGGGTGCCCGAGAAGGGGAACAGCCAGGAGGACAGGGCCACGACGGCCACCGGGGCGAGGCCCAGGGCGTACGCGCCGGGGCGCCGCTTGTTGAGGAACAGCGCCGCCGCCGCGACCCCGAGGAACAGGCCCGCGACCGGGCTGCACGCCGTCGCGAGACCGGCCAGCGGGGCGGCGACCGCGGCCTTCGCCCAGCGTTTGAAGCGCCAGCGGTGCGGCCAGCAGAAGACGGCGGCGACCGCGCCGAGCGCGAACATCATGCCGAGGCCGAAGGTCACCCGGCCCGAGAGCGCGTTGCACAGGAACGCGAAGACGGCCGCGATCGAACACACCATCGGGTTACGGACCGCCCGCACCCGCACCAGGATCAGCGCGGTCAGCGCGGCCGACAGTGTCCCGGCGACCATCATCGTGCTGCGGACGCCGAGCACCGACATCAGGTACGGGGAGACCACGCTGTACGAGACCGGGTGCATCCCTCCGTACCAGGCCAGGTTGTACGCGGAGTCCGGGTGCCGTCCGACGAACTCGGCCCAGGCGTCCTGCGCGGCCAGGTCCCCGCCGCTGTTCGCGAAGAGGAAGAACCACAGCACGTGCGTGAGGGCGGCGAGGCCGGTGGCCACCATGACCGTGTAGCGGCGCTTGCGCCGCGCGGCGGGGCCGGGGGCGGGCAGGGGCGGCGCGAGGACGGCGGCCGGGGCGGGCCGCTGGGTCGGGAGCACTATTCGCGGGAGCGAAGCGGATCCGGTATCAGCATGCGAGTCGCGGGCGGTGTCCCGGGGATCACGAGCGTCATGGCCCTCACGGTAGACGTCGGGGTCGGACTCCGCGCGGTCGGCGCGTGTCGGCTCGGCGGTGGTCACTGCGGCCCTTTCCCGTTCTGCCGTCTCGCTTCTCGCGCGGTCACGCGTGCTTCTCGTCCCCCGGAAACGCTAACAGCCGGGCACCACGGAGAACCGGGGTGCCCGGCTGTCGCGGGTGGCCTCCGGGGCGGGCTGACGGCCCGCCGGGGAGACCCCGGGCCGTCAGCCCACTCGGGTGAGCTTCTTGTCGAAGCCCGGCTCCACCAGGTCCGTCTGGAGGGCGACCGGGGAGCTGACCTTGCCGGCGCCCGTGCCGATCGACACCTGGCCGACGACGTCGCCCGCCTTGCCGGAGTGCGGGAGCGCCTTGCCGCCGTCGGTGAGCTCCAGCCGCACCTGGAGGCCCGGCCAGCCGACCGCCTTGAGCTCCTTGGTGGCGACGACCGGGGTCCGGCCGCCGAGACCGTCGTCCACGTAACCGAGGACCTGGCCCTTCTTCACCACGGCCGCCGAGGTGACGTCCTTCTGGGCCTGCTGGATCAGCTTGAGGCTGTTGTCGATGGCGAGCTGCAGCTTGTCGATGAGCCGCTTGGCGTCCTTCGCCCCCATGACGATGCCGAGGATGCGGCGGTTCTGGCCGTCGACGACCGTGTTCGCCGCCCAGAGCAGGTTGCCGCCGGCGGGGGTGGAGGAGCCGGTCTTGATGCCGCTGACACCCGGCTGGAGCAGGATGTTGTTGTTGTTCTCGATCCGGCCGGGGATGCCGTCGACCGTCACGTTCGGCATGTTCACGATCTCGCGGAACACGTCGTACTGCATGACCGCCTTCGCCAGCTTCAGCTGGTCCTGCGGGGTCGACATGGTGCTGTCGAGCAGGCCGGACGGGTCCGTGTACGTGGACTGGGTCATGCCCAGCTCCTGCGCGGTGGCGTTCATCTTCTCGACGAACGCGGCCTCCGAACCGGCGTCCCAGCGCGCGAGCAGCCGGGCCACGTTGTTCGCGGAGGGGATCATCAGGAGCTCCAGGAGCTCCTTCTCCGTGTAGGTCTGGCCCTCCTGGACCGGCGCCGTCGACTCCGAATCGTGCTTCGCCTGGTCGGCGGCCTTCTTGTCGATCGTGATCTCCGGGCCCTGCTGCTTCCCCTTGATCGGGTGGTCGCGGAGGATCACGTACGCGGTCATCGTCTTCGTCACGGACGCGATCGGAGCCGGCTTCTGCGCCCCGTACTCGCCCATGGAACCGACGCCCTCGACCTCGACGGCGCCCTGGCCCTCGTTGGGCCACGGCATCTGCAGTTCGCCGCCCTCGAACGTGAACGTCGGCGCGGCCGACAGCGTCAGCTCGGGCGCCGGCAGCGGGCGGACCATCTGCACGATCGCAAAGACGATCAGGAGGAGCAGGACCAGCGGCGTCCAGATCCGCACCCGGCGCAGGGCCGTCCGCATCGGGCTCGGCGGCGGGGGCGGCGTGTTCGTCAGCTCCGCGAGCAGGTCGAGCGGGGGCAGCGGCGGCAGCGGCTGCTGCCGGGTCCGCTCCGGCTCGGCGAGCGCGGCGGGCGTGGGTACGGGGGCGGGCGGCGCCGTCTCCTTGGGCGCGGGCGCCTTGGGAGCGGCCGGGGCCCCGGGGGCGGGCGCGGGGGCGGCGGGGGCCTTGGCGGCCTCCTGCGCGGCCTTCTGCGCCTCCTTCTGGGCCTTCTGCTCGGCCGGGATGTCGGGACGCAGGGCGCGGAAGACGCTGGTGCGCTCGCTGTCGGAGTCCGCGGTCAGGGAGGACGGCAGCTTGAGGGCGGTCGTCGGCTGGTCCACGACGGGCGGACGGACCATCTTGAACATGGTCGTCGGCTGGTCGACCGGCTCGTCTTCCTTGGAAGCGTCCGAGGAAGCCTCGGCCTCCGCCGGCTTCTTCTCGTCGGAGGAGTCGCCGGAGGACGCCTCGGCCTCCGCCGGCTTCTCGGCCGCGGCCGGCCGCCGCGCGGCGAACCAGGACGCGGAGGACGTCTTGTCGTCGACCGACGCCTTGCCGTCGACCGACGCCTTGTCGTCGACCGACGCCTCGTTGTCGAGGGACGCCCCGTTGTCGAGGGACGCCTTGCCCCCGACCGACGCCTTGCCGTCGACGGACGCCTTGCCGTCGACCGACGCCTTGCCATCGGCCGGCGCCTTGCCGTCGGCCGACGTCCGGTCCTCGACCGGCTCCTCGTCCGTCTCGTCGTCGGGCTCCTCGTCGGCCTGCTCGGGCCCGGCCTCGGGCTCGTCGTCCGTCTCGTCGTCCCGCGGCTCGTCCTCGCCCTCGGAGTCGTCGGCCTCGGCCTCGTCCTCCGGCTCGGGCTCACCGTCGCCCTCGGCCTCCGGCTCCTCGACCGGCGCCTCCGACGTCGCCGACGCCTCCGGCTCGTCCGCCGTCGCGACCCACGCCGCCACAGCAGCCTTCAGACGGTCACCCTCGGGCTCCGCCTCGGCCTTGTCCTCCTGCCGGGCCTCCGGCTCCGGCTCCGAACCGGCCGCAGTCGGCTCGTCGTCCTCCGGCGTCCGCGGAGCCAGGGTCTTGAACACGGCCGTCGGCTGGTCGACCTGGACCGCAGAGGGCGCCGCCGAAGACGGCGAGGACTCTGACTCACGGAGCACGGAAAGCCGAGGATCCCGGCCGCCGCCCGAGGCCGCCGTCTCCTGAGACGACCCCTGCTGCTCCGCCTTGTCGGGGGACTCGCCCGCCACCGTGCCTCCTCCATGCGTCATGCGTACGTCCGAACCGTCTACCAGTGTCCTGTGTGAACCCCTTGGCTCCCGTGCTAGACGAGAACGACATACCTACTGGTTCCCGGATGAACCACCCAGGCACTCTCGACAGATGAATGTGAGAGGGGTCACCCTGTCATTCATCCACGCGGGGAGGCATGGATGGGCAGGAGCCGCAGAACTATTCCGGAAGAGCTCTTGCTGCTCGCTCTGGACCCGACCACGGGTACCACAGCGCAGCCGCAGTCGCTCGACCTCGGTCTGGCCGGAGCACAGCTAGTGGAGCTGGCTCTGGCAGGCCGGATAGCCCCTGACGGGGATCGTATCGCCGTGGTGATGCCACGGCCGACCGGAGATCCGACACTGGACTCCGCACTGGAGCTGCTGCGCAGGCGTGGCAGCCCGGTTCGGGCCGTCCACTGGATCGGCGGGCCCCGGCTGGGGCTCCGTCAGACGTATCTCTCGCATCTGGAGCGATGCGGCATGGTGCATGCCGTGGAGGGCCAGATGTGCGGGGTGTTGCCGACGACTCGCTACCAGGCGACGGACACGGCGATCAGTCGGGAGATCCGTGCCCGACTGGACAGTGCGATCCGCACCGGCGTACCGCCGGACCCGCGGACCGCGGCGCTTGCCGCGCTGGCCCACGCGGTCGGTCTCGGGAAGCACCTCTACCCCGGCAACGAAGGACGGTCGTCGCGGTCCCGGCTGCGCGATCTGATCCGGCACGACCCCATGGGCGGTCTCGTGGCGCACGCCGTGATGGACGTCCAGAACGGTGCGGCGGCGCAGCGACGGAGCGCCGCGGGCGTCCCGGCGCAGCCTCGCGGCAGCATGGCCCGCGCGGCCGCGCACTGAACCACCGCGTACGGAACCACGTGCAGAACCACCGCGCGCACCGAACCACCGAGCAAGCGGAACACGCACGACCGAGAACCACCCGGGAGCCGCACGAATGTGCGGGGCGGTCTGGACGGCCGTCCCGCACATGTGCGCTGCCCGGCTTTGCCGTTGTCCGGGTTTCCCAGCGCACACCCGGCCATTGGTGGCAGTCTGCCAAGCGGTAGATACTCACAGCTACGCAGCAGACAGCCGGAGGTGCAGTTTCCGTGGCGTCCAACGTCAACCCCACCGTCAGGCGACGCCGATTGGGCCAGGAGCTGCGCAAGCTCCGCGAGGCGAAGAACATGACGGCCGAGCAGGTCGCCGAGCGTCTCCTCGTCTCCCAGTCCAAGATCAGCCGGCTGGAGAACGGCCGTCGCTCCATCAGCCAGCGTGACGTCCGCGACCTCTGCGGCGTGTACGAGGTCGAGGACGAGCGCATGGTCGACTCGCTCATGCAGATGGCCAAGGACTCGCGCCAGCAGGGCTGGTGGCACGCCTTCGGCGACATCCCGTACAGCGTCTACATCGGCCTGGAGACCGACGCGGAGAGCCTGCGGATGTACGAGTCGCAGATCATCCCGGGTCTGCTCCAGACCCCGGCGTACGCGGAGGCCGTGATCTCCGGGGCGATGCCGGAGTCGACGGCGGCGGACATCGAGAAGCGGGTCACGGTGCGGACCCGCCGCCAGGAGCGGATCCGGGACGAGGAGCGTCCGCTGCGGCTGTGGGCGGTCATCGACGAGGGCGCGCTGCACCGGATCGTGGGCAGCCGGCAGCTGATGGTCGAGCAGCTGGAGCACCTGATCGAGCAGTCGCACCTGCCGCACGTCACCGTGCAGGTGATCCCGTTCGAGATGGGCGCGCATCCGGGGATCAGTGGCCAGTACTCGATCCTGGAGTTCCCGGACACCTCGGACTCAAGCGTCGTGTACATCGAGGGCGTGACGAGCGATCTGTACCTGGAGAAGGCGCAGGACGTGGGCAAGTACTCCGTCATGTACGAGCACCTCAGGGCGCAGGCGCTGAACGTCGACCAGACGCGGGAGTTCATCTCGAAGATGGCGAAGAAGCACGCCCAGGGGTGATCGTCCGGGGGTGGGGCAGGCACGGTACACGGCGTGATCGCTCCCACGGAAGCTCACTTGGAATATGCCACTCGGACGTGTGAACGCCGGTCCCGCCGGACGGGGCCGGCGAGTAGCGTCGATCACGCCATCAAGAACGTTGGCGAGATCCCTACTCGGCAGAACCGGAGTGAGCAGCATGGCGATTATTCAGGGTGGTACGGACACCTGGACGAAGTCCTCGTACTCGGGTGGGAACGGGGCCTGCGTCGAAGTGAAGTCCCCCGTCATGACCGCGATCGCGGTGCGGGACTCCAAGGCCCCCGAGGGCCCGTCCCTCTCTTTCGGCCCGGGCTCGTGGAACGCCTTCGTCGGCGAGGTGAGCAACGGGGCGCTCTGAGCCCGGTGCGCGCACGCCGCCACCAGCAGTACGTATGAGCCCTCTCGACCGGTCCGCCGTCCTGGCCGAGGGGGCTCGGCTCTTTTTCCGCGCGGTTCAGCGCAGTTCGTCCACGTACCGGTCCGTCCCGGGGACCGTCGGGATGAACGGCGCGACCAGCTCCACCCGGCCGAGCCCGCCCGCGTCGAGCCCGGTGAAACGCTCCTCCCAGCACTCCCGAGGGTCCGCCTCCAGGAACCAGAGCAGGGTGAGCCGGGTGTCGACCCCCTCGACCTGCTTCACGTAGGTCATGCGGTCCCCGGGCAGCGGGGTCGGCCGGAAGACGGTCACCATGGCCGCGGGGGAGCCCGCGAGCCGGCGCGGCAGCTCCCGGGACCGCAGCCACTCCAGGACCTCGGCCCGCTTGGCCGCGTCCTCGGCGTCGATCACCTGGAGGACGAGGCCGCGGTACGGGTGGTCCAGGGCGTGGAAGTCCCGGGGTCCCGCGGCGCCGTCGCGGTAGACGGTGACCTCGTGGTCCTGGAAGGACGTGAAGACGTGGGTCCTGGCCTGGTGGACCCGGGCGTCGCGGTTCAGCCGCTTGTTGATGCCGACCGTCCACTTCATGTGGTCGTCGTAGCGGCCCTCGGTGATCCAGTACGTGGAGATGTAGGCGCCTGCGGTGACCGGCTGGGCGACGGCGGACTTCTCCGGGTAGCGCAGCTCCTGGAGTTCGCGGGTGGCGACCCAGCGGCGGCCCGCGTACATCCAGGGCATGGCCATGGCGCCCGCGTAGTAGTGGTCGTCCTCGTACCAGCGGTTGTACGCGTACTCGTGGCCCGGATGCGGTTCCACCATGGTGATCAGCGCGTGGCCGGGACGCACGCCGTACGGACCGACGGCGGCCAGCTCCGCGTACGTCTCGCTGCGGGTCTCCTCGCTCACTCCCGTACCCCTTCCCTTGTCGTCTGCGTCCTCCTACTCTGACGGGCCGTCAGATAGTTGGCCAGGGTCGAGGAGGGTCCGGATGCTGCTCCAGGGGAAGACGGTCGTCGTGTCGGGCGTCGGTGCGGGGCTCGGGCACCGGATCGCGGAGACGGTGGTACGGGACGGGGGCAACGCCGTGCTCGGCGCCCGCACCGAGGCCAACCTCGCCAAGTCCGCGGCGGAGATCGACCCGGAGGGACGCCTCACCGCGTACCGGGCCACGGACATCACCGACGAGCAGCAGTGCGAGGCGCTCGCCGCGCTCGCCGTCGAGCGCTTCGGCGGGATCGACGCGGTGGTCCACGTCGCCGCCTGGGACTCCTACTTCGGGGGCCTGGAGGACGCGGACTTCGCGACCTGGCAGGGGGTCCTGGACGTGAACCTGCTCGGCACGCTGCGGATGACCAGGGCCTGCCTTCCGGGGCTGAAGGAGCGCGGGGGTTCGGTGGTCCTGATCGGGACGCAGTCGGCGGTGGCGGCGCCCTCGCAGGTGCGGCAGGCGGCGTACGCGGCCTCCAAAGGGGCGCTGACCTCGGCGATGTACTCGCTCGCGCACGAGCTGGGGCCGCACCGGATCCGGGTCAACACCGTGCTCCCGGGCTGGATGTGGGGACCGCCGGTCCAGGCGTACGTGCAGTTCACCGCGCACACCGAGGGGGTGCCGGAGGCCGAGGTGCTCGGCCGGCTGACCGAGCGGATGGCGCTGCCCGAACTCGCGACGGACGGGGACGTGGCGGAGGCGGCGGTCTTCCTCGCCTCGGACCGGGCGCGGGCGATCACGGGGCAGTCGCTGCTGGTCAACGCGGGGGAACTGATGCGCTGACGCCCTCTCTGGACCGGCCGGGCACGGACGGGGACCCGATCCCCGCGCAGGCGGGGACTCGGACGGATCAGCCCCTGGGATAGCGCGCCAACCAGCCGGGCGCGGAGCCGGCGGCGCTGTGCAGGGCGGCGCCCTGGGTCATCTCCATCGCGAAGTCGTCCGCGAGCTCCAGGACCGTCGGTCGGCCCTCCAGATCGGCCAGCCAGGCCGGCGGGAGGGCCGTCTCGCCGTGCAGGGCGCCGAGCAGCGCGCCCGTGAGCGCGGCCGTCACCGCCGAGGGCCCGTCGTGGTTCACCGCGAGCCGCAGCCCGTGCCGTACGTCCTCGCCGACCAGGGCGCAGTAGACGGCCGCCGCCAGCTGCCCCTCGGCCCGGTCCTCGCCGGCCCCGAGCGCCGTCACCCGGTCCGCGTCCGGAGCCCCCTCCCGTACGGCTCCGAGGGCGCGGCCCAGCGCCTCGGTGACCGGCTCGTGGCCGGGGCGGGCCGCGAGCTCCTCCCGGGCGCGGGCCACCGCCGCCTCGACGGAGCCGCCGCGGGCGAGGCCGTGGACGGTGACCGCGAAGGCGCCCGCCGCGAGGCCGGCGGCCGGGGCGCCGTGCGACTGCGCGGCGCACTCCACGGCCAGCTGGCAGACGAGCTGCGGCTCCCAGCCGACGAGCAGCCCGAAGGGCGCCGAGCGGACGAGGGCGCCGGAGTCTCCGGCATCCGGGTTCTTCGGCCTGTCGAGGGTGCCGAGGACGTCGTCCCCGAAGCCGGCGAGGCAGGCGCGGGGCGGGTTGCGGCGGGCGTAGAGCCACTCCTCGCGGGCGAGCCAGCCGTTGTCCTTGCGGCGCTCGTCGGGGCCCCAGTCGCGCTGCGTGGCGGCCCAGCGCAGATGCGCCCGGTGGACGTCGGTGGGCGGATGCCAGGCGCCGGTGTCGCGGCGGACCTGGGCGCGGATGAGGCCGTCGACGGTGAACAGGGTCATCTGGGTGGCGGCGGTCACGGCGCCGCGGCGGCCGAACGCGGGCACCGGGTCGGTGAGTCCGTCAGGTCCGTGGGCCTCGCGCAGCTCGTCCAGCGTCCGGCCGTCGGCCCCCGCGCCGAGGGCGTCGCCGAGGGCCCCACCGAGCAGACAGCCCCGTACGCGGGCCCGGAAGTCCTGCTGTTCGGCGCGGCCCCACACGGCCGCGGCTGTCGTGGCCACGATGTGCCCTCCCCCGTAGACCGGTCTGCGCAGCACTGTAATCGACCGGGTACGTCCGTTCGGGGGCCAGAACGTTATGTGATCGGACGCCCTTGAGGCCACGTTTGACCGTTGTAAGCCACGCTTCCGCCCCGTTGTGGGCACGCGTTGCTCCCCCGGCGGGACGATTGCCCACACGGGCAGCGGGGCACCGCCCGGCGCGGGCGCGGGCTACTCCTGGGGGAGGACCGGGAGGAGTTGGGGGAGGTGGCCGTCCGACGTGCGGGCCGTGCGCTGCCGCTCCTCCGGCACCTCCCCGTACAGCGTCGTCCGCGGCCTCGCCGGGCGCCCCGCCGCGTCCGCGATCGCCTCCAGGTCGCGGATCGACCGGTACGAGCCGTAACTCGACCCGGCCATACGGGAGATGGTCTCCTCCATCAGCGTGCCGCCCAGGTCGTTCGCGCCCGAGCGGAGCATCTCCGCCGCCCCCTCCGTGCCCAGCTTCACCCAGCTGGTCTGGATGTTCGGGATGTGCGGGTGCAGAAGCAGACGGGCCATGGCGATGACCGCGCGGTTGTCGCGGGCGGTCGGACCGGGACGGGCGATGCCGGCGAGGTAGACGGGCGCGTTGGTGTGGATGAAGGGCAGCGTCACGAACTCGGTGAAGCCGCCCGTCTCCTGCTGGATGCGGGAGAGCGTGCGGAAGTGGCCGAGCCAGTGCCGGGGCTGGTCCACATGCCCGTACATCATCGTCGACGAGGAGCGGATGCCCAGCTCGTGCGCCGTCTTGATGACCTCGATCCACGTCGCCGTCGGCAGCTTGCCCTTCGTCAGGACCCAGCGCACCTCGTCGTCGAGGATCTCCGCGGCCGTGCCGGGAATCGAGTCGAGGCCCGCCTCCTTCGCCGCCGTCAGCCACTCACGGATCGAAAGACCGGTGCGGGTGGCGCCGTTGACGACCTCCATCGGCGAGAAGGCGTGGACGTGCATCCCCGGGACCCGCTCCTTCACCGCGCGCGCGATGTCGAAGTAGGCCGTGCCGGGCAGGTCCGGGTGGATGCCGCCCTGCATGCAGACCTCGACCGCGCCGACCTCCCAGGCCTGCTGCGCCCGGTCGGCGACCTGGTCCAGCGACAGCGTGTACGCGTCGGCGTCGGTGCGCCGCTGGGCGAAGGCGCAGAAACGGCAGCCGGTGTAGCAGACGTTGGTGAAGTTGATGTTCCGCGTGACGATGTACGTGACGTCGTCGCCGACCACCGAGGCCCGGACGTCGTCGGCGATGCGGGTCAGGGCGTCGAGGGCCGGGCCGTCGGCGTGCAGCAGGGTCAGCGCCTGGGCGTCGGTGAGCCTGGTCGGGTCGTCGGCGGCGACGGACAGCGCCTCGCGGACGTCGCCGTCGACCCGCTCAGGCGCCATGCCGGGCACGGCGGCCTCGCGCAGCGCCTCCCAGTCCCCGTACACCTCGTCGAAGTCCTCCCGCCGGTCGCCCGTGCGGCCGGCGGTGTCGATCGTCGCGTGCAGATCCGTACGGCCGCTCGCGGTGAACGCCTCGTCGGGCTCCTGCCAGGGCAGGCCGCGCACCGGCGCGTCGGGGTTCGCCAGGCCCGTCTCGGGGTCGGCGAGGGCGCGGACGTGCGGGAGGAGCCGGGGGTCCAGCCAGGGCTCGCCCCGGGTGACGAACTCGGGGTAGACGCAGAGCCGTTCGCGCAGTTCGAAGCCGGCGGCCCGGGACCTCTCGGCCAGCTCCTCGATCTGCGGCCAGGGCCGCTCCGGGTTGACGTGGTCGATGGTGAGCGGGGAGACGCCGCCCCAGTCGTCGATGCCGGCGGCGATCAGCCGCTCGTACGCGGAGTCGACCAGGTTCGGCGGGGCCTGGAGGCAGGCGGAGGGACCCATGATGAGCCGGGCGACGGCGACGGTGGCGACGAGGTCGTCGAGCTCGGCGTCCGGCATACCGCGCATGGCCGTGTCCGGCTTGGCGCGGAAGTTCTGGATGATCAGCTCCTGGACGGAGTGGTACGCGCGCGCCACGCGCCGCAGCGCGAAGAGGGACTCCGCACGCTCCTCCAGGGTCTCCCCGATGCCCAGCAGGAGCCCGCTCGTGAACGGCACCGAGGACCGGCCGGCGTCCTCGAGCACCCGCAGCCGCACGGCCGGTTCCTTGTCGGGAGACCCGTAGTGCGGGCCGCCGGGCTCCGACCACAGGCGGGTCGCGGTCGTCTCCAGCATCATGCCCATGGACGGCGCGACGGGCTTGAGCCGCTGGAAGTCGGTCCAGGACAGCACGCCGGGGTTGAGATGCGGGAGAAGTCCGGTCTCCTCCAGGATCCGGATCGCCATGGCCCGTACGTACGCGATGGTGTCGTCGTACCCGTGCGCGTCGAGCCACTCCCGGGCCTCGGGCCAGCGATCCTCGGGCTTGTCGCCGAGCGTGATCAGGGCCTCCTTGCACCCCAGCTCCGCACCCCGCCGCGCGATGTCGAGGACCTCGTCCGGCGACATGAACATCCCGTGCCCGGCCCGGCGCAGCTTCCCGGGCACGGTCACGAAGGTGCAGTAGTGGCACTTGTCCCGGCAGAGCCGGGTGAGCGGTATGAACACGCTCTTCGAGTACGTGACGACCCCCGGCCGCCCGGCCGCCTCGAGTCCGGCGTCCCGCACCCGCCCCGCGGACGCCACCAGGTCCGCCAGATCCTCCCCCCGCGCCCTCAACAGCACGGCGGCCTCGGCGACATCGAGCGCGACACCGTCCCTGGCCCGCTTGAGGGCACGGCGCATGGCGTTCGCGGTGGGGCGGTCTGCCTGGTGATCCGTCATGAACCGAGCATACGAGCGGGTGGTCGGCGCCGGCCGAGCATCCCGGGGGAATCGATGTCCACGGTCACGAGGCCGGGCGGGTACCGGTCCTCGTGGGCGGTGAGCAGGAGCGGCATGCCGGTGAACTGCGGCCGGGGTGAGGCGCAGGAGAGCGCGTGGCAGGTGTCGCCGCCGAAACCGTCCCGTACGGGGGTTCCGACCGTCACGGCAGGTATCGGGCGAATGCGTCCAGCACCTCCAACACCTCCCTCTCGTCACCCGGCGGCAGCTGCAGGACGACCTCCTCGCAGCCGAGTTCCTCGTAGTGGGCCAGCTTGCCGGGGCTCGGGAGGACCGCGTACGGGACGAGCTGGAGGGTCTCCGGGGAGCGCCCGGCCTTCTCCCAGGCCTCGCGGAGGACCGGGAGGGACTCCGTCAGGCCCCGGCCGCCGATCGGCATCCAGCCGTCGGTCTGCGCGGCGATCTGCGCGAACAGCTTCGGGCCCGCCGCGCCGCCCAGGAGGACGCGCGGGGCGCCGCCCGCCGGCTTCGGCCAGACCTCCGAGGCGCGGACGGACTCGCCGTGCTCCCCCTCGTACGACGTCGGCTCCGGCGCCCACAGGGCTCGCATCAGGTCGAGGCGCTCCCGCCCGAGCTCCCGCCGGGTGGACCAGTCGACGCCGTGGTCGGCGGCCTCCTCCCGGTTCCAGCCGAAGCCCACCCCCAGGGTGAACCGGCCCCCGGAGAGGTGGTCGAGCGTGGCGACCTGCTTGGCGAGCACGATCGGGTCGTGCTGGGTGATCAGGGTGATGCCGGTGCCGAGGCCGAGGCGTTCGGTGACGGCCGCGGCCTGCCCCAGGGCCACGAGCGGGTCGAGCGTCCGGGCGTACTCCCGGGGCAGCTCCCCGCCCGCCGGGTAGGGCGTCTCGCGGGAGACGGGGATGTGGGTGTGCTCGGGCAGGTAGAGCCCCGCGAAGCCGCGCTGCTCCAGCTCGCGCGCGAGCCGCACCGGGCTGATGGTCTCGTCGGTCAGGAAGATCGTGGTCGAGATCCGCATAGCCGCACGTTAGGGGCTGGGGCGCGCAATTCCGAGACCTGCGCGGCAGTCGAAATCCACCTGCCCCTCCGGGGCCCGGCTGCTTGGATGAGCCGGTGCTGAATCGAATCGAGGCGTACTACGACGCCGTTCCCCGTTCCTCCGCCCGCACCGAGGACTTCGGACCCCTGACCCTGTTCGTGCAGGAGGGCCAGGGCTGGCCCTACTACGCCCGGCCGTCCCTCGGCCACGAGGGCGACGTCCCCGTCGCGGCCGTGGAGAAGGTGCGGGCCCGGCAGCGGGAGCTCGGGGTGCCCGAGGCCTTCGAGTGGGTCGCCGAGACCACGCCGGGGCTGCGGGCCGCCGTGGAGGCGACCGGGCTCACCGTGCACGAGCACCCGCTGATGGTCCTGGAGGGCGAGCCGCTTCCCGTACCGGAACCCGACGGCTTCACCGTACGGCTCGTGGGCGCGGACGACTCCGCCCTGGAGACCGCCGTCGCCGCCCCGTACGCCGCCTTCGACGCCCCGGTCGCGCCCGGCACCGCCGAGCGGATCGCCGACCGGATCACCGCCGGGCTCACCCGGCTCGCGGCCGCCCTGGACAGCACGGGGAGCGCCCTCGCCGCCGGCCAGCACCAGCCCGTCGGCGCCGTCTCCGAGGTCGTCGGCGTCGGCACCGTCCCGGCGGCCCGGCGGCAGGGGCTCGGGCTCGCGGTCACGGCCGCCCTGGTCGCGGACGCCCGCGCCCACGGGACGGAGCTCGTGTTCCTGACGGCCTCGGACGCTGACGTGGCCCGCCTGTACGGGCGGCTCGGCTTCCGCACGATCGCCACGGCCCTCATCGCCGAGGCCTGACCGCCGCGGGCGCCGAAAGGAAATCCCGGGAAAGTTCTCCGGCCGTGTCACATCCGCGGCGCGCGCTCCGTCAGTGCGGTGAAGGCAGTGAACGAGACGCTGACACACGAGGAGCGATCACCATGGCGCACCAGCCCAAGGCCCGTATGACCAACCCCGCCTACGTCCTGGCCGACGCCGGGCCGGCGATCCAGAACCTGCTGAAGGCCACCCGGCAGGGCGGGGTCGACGAGGCGGTCCTGGAGCTGGTGCACCTGCGGGCCAGCCAGATCAACAACTGCGGCTTCTGCGTCGACTACGGCGCCAAGAGCGCCAGGAAGAGCGGGGTGAGCGACGAGAAGCTGTTCGCCGTCGCCGCCTGGCGCGAGGCGCCGTACTTCTCCGACGAGGAGCGGGCGGCCCTCGCCCTCGCCGAGGCGGCGACCCGGCTCGCGGACGCCCCGGACGCGGTGCCGGACGAGGTGTGGGAGGCCGCCGCCGACCACTTCGACGAGAAGCAGCTCGCCGCGATCGTCCTGATGGTCGGCGTCACCAACCTGTTCAACCGGCTCAACGTCACCGTCCGGCAGCCGGCGGGCGCGGGTTTCTGACCATCACCACGTCCACCGGGTCCTCCGACTCGAAGGCGAACCCCTCCCGCTCGTAGAGACGGCGGGCCGCGCTGCCCTGCAGGACCACCAGACGGACGGGCACCCCCGCCGCGTCCGCCCGGTCGAGCAGCCGGCGCAGCACCGCCGTCCCGATGCCCCGGCCCTGGGTCTCGGGGGCCAGGTAGAAGTGCTCCAGGTAGAGCCCTTCGCCGTCCTCGTGCGGGCGGACCGTCACGCATCCGGCGAGCGCGCCGTCCAGTTCGATCACCGAGGTGTGCGCCGGCGAGAAGCCGTCCCGCAGCCGCTGGCGCACCCGGTGCTCGTCGTAGCGGCCGAGGCGCGCCAGGTCCTCGCGCATGACCTCGGCCCGCAGCTCGGCCATGGGCTCGACGTCCTCGGCACGGCCGGGGCGCAGCGCCCAGTTCGTTTCCCGATACATGCACGCATCCTAAGGAGCCCTCCGGGTCCGCACGCGCGGGTACCGCGTGGCCGGCGGGACCTGGTGGTCGTAACCCCGCACGCGGACGCGCGTTGGAGCGGGCATGAAGAAGATCCTCACCGCAGCCGCCCTGACCGTCTTCGCCGCCGCGGGTGCCGCGGGCGCCGCCGCCGGGACCGCCGCCGCCGACACCGGCGGCATGAACCTCCCGTCGGTCGTCCCGCTCAGCGGCGTCCTGACCCCGAAGGCGAAGCCCGCCGGCACCCCGAACCTGCCCCCCGCCAACGCGGCGGTCGAGCGCCTGCTCCCCGGCCACCACTGAGTCATCGACCGGACGAAGCACGAAGGCGGCGGGACCCCCCACGGGCCCGCCGCCTTCGCGTCTCTCGGACGCCTCACCAGGGCGTCAGTCCGCGACCACCAGGGACGGGGTCTCCTTCGTCAGGACCTCGCCGCGGAAGAACGCGGGGCTCCTGCGCTGCATGACCAGCATGATCACCACGCCGAGGAGCAGCAGGCCGACGCCGATGACGAAGACCGAGCCGACGCCCAGGACCGCGGAGCCGGAGCCGTACGCCGGGTCCCACATGTCGTAGAGCGTCTTGCCGAAGACGGCGGTCAGCATCAGGCCGCCGACAGCCGGGATCACGCCCTTGAAGGCGAGGTCGCGGGCGGAGCGGAAGAGCTCGGCGCGGAAGAACCAGACACAGGCGAAGGCCGTCAGCGCGTAGTAGAAGCAGATCATCAGGCCGAGCGCGTAGATGGTGTCGACCAGGACGTTCTCGCTGACCAGGGTCATCACGGTGTAGAAGACGCCGGTCGCGACGCCGGCGACGATCGTGGCCTTGCCGGGGACCTTGAAGACGGGGTGGACCCGGGCGAAGGACGGCGGCAGCGCCTCGTAGCTGGACATGGCGAGGACCGTGCGGGCGACCGGGATGAAGGTGGTCTGCAGGCTCGCGGCGGCGGAGGCCAGGACGGCGACGAACAGCGCGATGCCGAGGACGGGGCCCATGACCGGGCCCGCGAGGGCGGCGAAGACGTTGTCGGAGGTCTCCGGGTTGGCGAGGCCGAGGCCCTTGTCGCCGGAGCCGACGACCATCTGGGCGGCGACGCCGGTGGCCAGGTAGGAGCCGACCAGGACGACCATCGAGATGAGCGCGGCGCGGCCGGGGGTCCTGTCGCTGTCGGTGGTCTCCTCGTTGGCCGTGAGGCAGGTGTCCCAGCCCCAGTACATGAAGATCGACAGCGAGAGGCCGGCGGTGAAGGCCGCGAAGGAGCCGACGGAGAAGGGGTTCATCCAGGACCAGGAGAAGCTCGCCCCGGTGGGGAAGTCGACCGAGCCGGCCTTGGAGAAGGCCAGGGCGACGAAGACCACGAGGACGGCCAGCTGGAGGCCGACCAGGGTGTACTGCACGCCCTTGGTGGCGGTCATGCCGCGGTAGCTGATCGCGGTCGCGGCGGCGATCAGGGTGAGGCAGGTGAGGATGTGGACGGCCTTGTTGTCGTCCAGGGCGGCGATCGAGTCGTTGCCGCTGATCTCGCCGGCGAGCAGCCAGAAGTACGAGGTGGCGACGCCGGCCAGGTTGGACAGCACGATGATCGTCGCGATGACCAGGCCCCAGCCGCACATCCAGCCGACCTTCGGGCCGAAGGCCTTCACGGTCCAGGTGAAGGAGGTGCCGCAGTCGGGCATGCGCTTGTTGAGCTCGCGGTATGCGAACGCGACGAGCAGCATCGGCAGGAAGCCCGCGAGGAAGACGGCGGGCATCTGCAGTCCGACCTCGCCGGCGGTGGAGCCGAGCGTGGAGGTCAGGCAGTAGACGGGGGCGACGGTCGAGATGCCGATGACGGCGCTGCCGAGGAGGCCCACGGAGTTGCCGCCGAGGCCCTTGGTGCGCACGCCGGAGGTGCCGCCCGGGGCTTCCGCGCCCCTCACCGTGTCTCCGGCCTGCTGCCGTACGTCCACCTGAGTCATGAACAGGACGTTAAATGCTGCGGTTTCCACATCCGGAAGATCGGACTCCGCTCACTTGATCGATCATGACCTTGTATTGCGCGGGTCGAATCGGACACCCGCCAATGATTGAAAGATCGACCACCGCGACGGACCGACCAACTGGTAGGTCCGTCAACGGGTGTCCGATATGCGGGAACCGCAGCCGTGCCCTAAATGTCCGTTTCCAAAATTTCCCGTGGAATTTTCGAGACGCTGCTCACCCCCGCCGCCCGGGGCCCTCACCCCGGCCAGACGACCGCCTGCAGCTCGCTGTACGCGTGCAGCGCGTACGAGCCCACGTCCCGCCCCACACCGCTCTTCTTGAAGCCGCCGAACGGCGCCTCCATGTTCCGGCCGATCGTGTTCACCCCCACCCCGCCGGCCCTCAGCCGGGCCGCGACGCGGAAGGCGCGGGCGACGTCGCCGGACCACACGTAGTCGATCAGCCCGTAGTCGCTGTCGTTCGCGAGTGCGACTCCCTCGTCCTCGTCGTCGAAGGGCACGACCACCACGACCGGACCGAAGATCTCCTCCCGCACCACCCGCATCTCGTTGGTGCAGTCCGCGAGCAGCGTCGGCGCCACGTAGAAGCCGCGGGCGAAGTCCGGGCGCTCGCCGCCCGCGACGACCCGGGCCCCTTCCTTCCTCCCCAGCTCGATGTACGACTCCACCCGGTCGCGGTGCGCCGCCGAGATCACCGGGCCGACGACCGTCCCCTGCTCGGCCGGGTCCCCCACCTTCATGAAGGCGAGGTAGCCGGTCAGCTTCTCGATCAGCCGCTCGTACACCCCGCGCTGGGCGAGCACCCGGGTCGGGGCCGTGCAGATCTGCCCGCTGTAGAAGGCGAAGGTCGTCCCGATGCCCATCACCGCCGAGTCCAGGTCGGCGTCGTCGAAGACGAGCGCGGCCCCCTTCCCGCCCAGCTCCATCAGCTGGCGCTTGAGCGAGCGGCCGCAGACCTCGCCGATCGCCTGCCCGACGGCCGTGGAGCCGGTGAAGGAGACCATGTCGACGTCCGGGGAGTCGACCGCCGCCTCGCCGACCGCCTGCGCGGAGCCGGTCACCACGTTCACGACGCCCGCCGGGACGCCGGCCTCCTCCAGGGCGCGGGTCATCGCGTAGACGGAGAGCGGGTCCTGCGGGGCCGGTTTCACCACGACCGTGTTGCCCATGGCGAGCGCCGGGGCGATCTTGCCCGCCGGATTGGCCCAGGGGTTGTTGTACGAGGTGATGCAGGTGACCACGCCGACCGGGCGCCGTACCGCCACCGCGCCGAACACCCCGGCCTTCCCCATCGGGCCGGCCTCGTTGATCTGCGGGGGCAGCGCCTGCTCGACCGGCTCCATCGCCCCGCGCGCGTACCGGCGGAAACGGGAGGAGCCGACCGCGACCTGCATCCCGCGCGCGGTGCCGGTGGTCGCGCCGGTCTCGGCGCGGGCCAGCAGCGTGTTCTCCTCGGCGTCCCGGGCCATCGCGTCCGCCGCCCGGTCGAGGATCGCCGCCCGCTCCTCCGGCCGCGTGCGGGACCAGGTCGCGAAGGCCTCGCGGGCGGCGGCGGCCGCCTCGTACACCTGGGCCCGGGAGGCCTCCGGCGCCAGGCCGACGACCTCCTCGGAGGCCGGGTCGATCACCTCGTAGTGGCCGCCGTCGGGCTCGACCCACTCTCCCCCTATGTAGAGGCGCTCGATCCGGGTCATCGTGTGCTCACCGTCCTCGTGTCGCGGCCCGAGCGCAGCACCTTCCCCGGTACCGCGCCGGTCACCTCGTCGTCCCGTACCGTCTCCACGCCGTTGACCCGCACCGACACGATCCCCACCGCGCGCGAGTCGAGGCGCGGGCTGTCCCCCGGCAGGTCGTGCACGAGGGTCGCCGGGCCCGCGTCGATCCGCTCCGGGTCGAAGAGGACCAGGTCGGCGTGGAAGCCCTCCGCGATCCGGCCGCGCTCCCGGAGCCCGAAGAGCCGGGCCGGGTCGTCGCTCAGCATCTTCACCGCGCGCTCCAGGGGGACCAGCTTCCGGCCGCGGAGGCAGTCGCCGAGGAAACGGGTCGTGTACGGGGCGCCGCACATCCGGTCCAGGTGCGCGCCCGCGTCCGAGCCGCCGAGCAGCACGTCCTCGTGGTCCCAGGTCTCCCGGCGCAGCGCCCAGGAGGCCGGGTCGTTGTCGCTGGGCATCGGCCACAGGACGGTCCTCAGGTCGTCGTTGGCGCAGATCTCGACGAGGGCCTGGAAGGGGTCCTGGCCCCGCTCGGCCGCGATGTCCCGGACGACCCGGCCGGTGAGGCCCTCGTTCTCCCGGCTGTACGTGTCGCCGATGACGTACCGGCCGAAGTGCGCGAGCCGCCGGAAGACCCCGGCCTCCCTGGAGTCCGCGCGCCGCAGCATCTCGGCCCGCACCTCGGGGTCGCGGAGCTTCGCGATCCGCTCGGGGACGGGGAGGCCGAGGATCTCGCCCCAGCCCGGGATGAGGTTGAGGGCGCAGAAGGTCCCGAGGGACATGTTCATGGGGGTGAGGATCGGCATGGTGAGCGCGACGATCCGGCCGCCGGACTTGCGGGCCCGCTCGGAGGCGGTGAGCTGGCGCGGGACGCGCTCGGGAACGGCGGCGTCGATGGTGAGGACGTTCCAGTTGAGTGGACGCCCGGCGGCGGCGGTCATCTCGACGAACAGCTCGATCTCGTCGTCCGAGAACTGGTCGAGGCAGCCGGCGAGGATGGCCTCGATCTGCGTCCCCTCGTGCTCGCCGACGGCCTTCGAGAGCGCGATGAGCTCCGCGGGGGTCGCGTGCCGGGAGGCGACCGGGGCGCCGTCGCCGTCGGAGTGGGTGGAGGACTGGGTGGTGGAGAGCCCCCAGGCCCCGGCGGCCATGGCCTCCTTGAGGAGGGCGACCATCTCGTCCAGCTGTCCGGGCGTCGGCTGCCCGCCGACGGCGTCCGGCCCCATCACGTACCGGCGCAGGGCGCAGTGGCCGACCATGAAGCCGGCGTTGACGGCGATGCGGCCGTCGAGGGCGTCCAGGTACTCGGCGAAGGAGGACCAGCTCCAGTCGACGCCCTCCTCCAGGGCCTTGAGGGCCATGCCCTCGACCTTCGACATCATGCGGCGCGTGTAGTCGGCGTCCTCGGGCCGGTCCGGGTGCAGGGGCGCGAGGGTGAAGCCGCAGTTGCCGCCGGCGACGGTGGTGACGCCGTGGTTCATGGACGGGGTGGCGTACGGGTCCCAGAACAGCTGGGCGTCGTAGTGGGTGTGCGGGTCGACGAAACCGGGCGCGAGGACGAGGCCGGTGGCGTCCTCGGTGGTGGTCGCCGTTTCCCCGGGCTCGGGGAAGACGATCCGGCCGTCGCGTATGCCGACGTCGGCGGTGCGGGCGGGGGCGCCGGTGCCGTCCACGACGGTGGCGCCCTTGATGAGGTGGTCGAGCATGCCGGTCCCTCTCTGTCCGTTCTGTCCGTGGACGTGGGTGTGCCCCGGACCGGGGCCGCCGCGGGGCCCCGGCCGGGGCGGATACGAGACGGCGGCCCGGGAAGCCACCACCTCGCGCTTCTGTCGCGCCCCCCTTGTGGGCCGGCGCCCCGCCGTTGTGGGCAGGCGTTCCGCCCCGTTGTGGGCAGGCGTTCCGCCGGGGCGGTGCCCACCCGCAACGGAACGGCGCCCACGCCCGTTGTGGGCAGGCGTTCCGCAAGGGGCGATGGGGGTCCCCCCTGCTCGAGCGAAGCCGAGAGCTTGGGGGAGGGTGGGCACAACGGAACGGCGCCCTTGCCGGCGCCAGAGGCTTCCGCGCCTGGACCCGCACCACCCGCTCGCTGCACATGGGGTGCGGGTCCAGGCTCGGAACGCGGAGGCGCCGCTGAGGACGCCGTCCCGTGTGCCCACCCGTCCCGCCCTGGGGGTCCCCCCGGACGAAGTCTGGGGGAGGGACGATTGCCCACACGGGCAGCGGGCGCGGGCCCCACACGGAGGCGGACCAGGGCGCCGCCCGCCCGGGCGCGGGCCCCACACGGGCAGCGGGGCGCCGCCCAGCAGGGTGCGGGTGCCTCAGGTGCCCGCGGACTGGCGCATGCGGGTCGTGCGGTGGACCGGGTCCGTGTCGATCTTCGGGATCACGTGCTCCCCGATCAGCTTGATCGAGTTCATCGTGTCCTCGTAGGAGATGCCGATCGGCAGCCCGAACGACAGCTGGTCCGCACCGGCCTGCTCCCACCGCTTGCACTGCGCCAGGACCTCCGAAGGATCCCCGCAGATCATCAGCTCCTCGGCGATGAGGAGTTCGATGATCTCGGCCGAGTACTCGGGAAGGAGCTCGGGCCACTCGGGAATGCCCTCCGGCCGCGGGAAGGTGTCGTGGTAGCGGAACAACAGGGACTGGAGGTAGTTCAGGCCACCCCCCACCGCGATCTCGACCGCCTTCTCGTGCGTCTCCGCGCAGATCGCCGTCGACGTCACCATGACGTTGTCGTTGACGAAGTCCCCGACCGCCTTGGCCTCCTTGATCGCGTTCTTGTAGGACTCGACGACCCACTCCATGTCGGAGACCTTCTGGACGCTGAAGCCGAGGACGCCGAGGCCCATCTTCCCGGCCATGGCGTACGAGGACGGGGAGCCCGCCGCGTACCACATCGCCGGGTGGGACTTCCCGTACGGCTTGGGCAGGACCTTGCGCGGCGGCAGCGACCAGTGCTTGCCCTGGAAGCCCGCGTACTCGTCCTGGAGCCACATCTTGGGGAACTCGGCGATGGTCTCCTCCCAGATCTCCTTCGTGTGGTTCATGTCGGTGATGCCCGGCATGAACCCGAGGATCTCGTGGGAGCCCGCCCCGCGACCGGAGCCGAACTCGAAGCGGCCGCCGGAGAGGTGGTCGAGCATCGCGACCTTCTCGGCGACCTTGACCGGGTGGTTGACGGGGGCGAGGGGGTTGAAGATGCCCGAGCCGAGGTGGATGCGGTCGGTGGCGTGGGCGAGGTAGCCCAGGTAGACGTCGTTGGCGGAGAGGTGCGAGTACTCCTCCAGGAAGTGGTGCTCGGAGGCCCAGGCGTACTTGAAGCCGGACTTGTCGGCCTGGATGACGTACTCGGTCTCCTCCATGAGGGCCTTGTGCTCGGCTTCGGGATCGGTCTCGGCGCGCTTGCCGACGTATCCCTGTACGAAGATCCCGAATTCCAAGGGGGTTCACCGTCCTCGTCTTATCTGACGATGCGTCAGATTTCTTGATGTGCCCGACTCTCGCACCGCCGCGCAGGTGCGTCAATACCTGACGAGGCGTCAGAAGAGGCTCACGCCCGCCAGCCAGCCGCCGTCGATCACGAACGGCTGACCCGTGATGTACGCCGAGTCCGCCCCGGTCAGGAAGAGCGCGAGGGCCGCCACCTCCTCCGGCCGTCCGATCCGCCCGAGCGGCACGAGCTTGCGGTAGAGCTCGCCCGTGGCCTCCGGGTCGACGCCCTCCGGATTGCTCATGGGGGTGTCGATCGCCCCCGGGCAGACGGCGTTCACCCGGATCCCCTTCCCCGCCAGCTCCAGGGCGGCGACCCGGGTCAGCCCGAGGACCGCGTGCTTGCTCGCCGCGTAGGCGCCGACCCCGGCCATGCCGGTGATCCCCGTGTACGAGGCGGTGTTGACGATCGTCCCGCCGCCGGCCGCCGCGATCTCGGGCGCGACCGTGCGGATGCCCAGGAAACAGCCGGTCTGGTTGACGGAGACGATCGCCCGGAACTCGTCGAGCGGGGTCGAGACCAGCTCGTTGAAGCGGAGGATGCCCGCGTTGTTGACGAGCCCGTCGATCTTCCCGAAGCGCTCCTTGGCCGCCGCCACGGCCGCCGCCCAGTCCCCCTCGCTCGTCACGTCCAGGTGGACGTACGCGGCCCGGCCCTCCCCCAGCTCCTTGGCCAGCGCCTCACCGGCGTCGTCCAGGACGTCCCCGAGGACCACCTTCGCCCCCTCGGCGGCGAACAGCCGCGCCTCCTGCTCGCCCTGCCCGCGCGCCGCCCCGGTGACGAGGACGACCCGCCCGTCGAGCTTGCCCATGCCGCACTCCCTGTTTCCTAGAGGTGGGGGGCGACCTCCGCAGCGAAGGCCGCCATCTGGTCGATGAGTTCGGTTCGGCTCCGGGACCGGAACCGGACCTGGATCTGGTGCACGCCCATCTCCCCGTACGCGCGCAGCGAGGCGGCGAGCTCCTCGGGGGCGCCGCTCAGCGTGCGACGGCCGACCTCCCAGCCGGGCGTGCCGACGTACAGGGCCTCGGTGATGGCGCCGACGGTGATCGGCTCGGCGATCCCGGCCTCCGTACGCAGCCGCAGCAGCTTTCCGATCTGCGCGGCGAGCTTCTCGCGCGGGTCGCCCTGCGGCAGCCAGCCGTCCCCCTTGAGGGCGGCCCGGCGCACGGCGGCCGGCGAGGAACCGCCCACCCAGAGCGGGACCCGCTCCTGCGCGGGCCGGGGCAGCTGCCCGAGGTCCTTGAAGGCGAACCGCTCCCCCAGGTGCTCCGGGTACTCCTCGGGCCCGAGGGCCGCCCTGAGCGCGTCGACCGTCTCGTCGAGCACGGCGCCCCGGCGGGCGAAGTCCACGCCGAGCGCCTCGAACTCCTCCTGGACGTGCCCGGCGCCGACCCCGAGGACCAGGCGGCCGCCGGAGAGGTGGTCGAGCGTCGCGTACGCCTTGGCCGTGACCAGCGGATGGCGCAGGCCGACGACGGCGACGTGCGAGAGGAGCCGGACCCGCTCGGTGGCGGCGGCGAGGAAGGAGAGCGTGGCGACCGGGTCGTACCAGACGGTGCTCATCGGCCCGGCGAGCCGGCGCGGGATGGCGACGTGGTCGCAGCTCGCGAGGTAGTCGAAGCCGTGGGCGTCGGCGGCGCGGGCGACGGCGAGCAGGTCCGCCGGGCCGGCTGCCGCCTCCCAGGGCTCGGCGTAGAGGGTGCTCTGCGACTGGACCGGCAGCTGCATGCCGTAGACGACCATGGGGACCCCTCACCTGACGGACCGTCACTTCAATGAGCAGGCCCATGCTCGTACCTGACGATCCATCAGGCAAGGGGTAGGCGAAGACCCACCCCCGCTTCGGAAGCGGGGGTGGGTCTTCGCCCTTCGTCCTTCGGGTGGGTCAGGTGCCGTCCGCCGCGTTGGCCGCCCTCACGTGGCGCACCACCGCCGCGCAGGCCAGGCAGACGACCGCCACGGCGCTCAGGAGTGCCAGCGCCTTCGCCCAGGCGAAGGTGGTGCCCAGACTGCCCGCCAGCAGGTCGACGGTCCGCGCCCCCGCGACTCCGTGGAGTGCGATGACGAAGACGGCGACGCCCGCGGCGGCGGCCCAGGCGATCAGGGTGTCCCGGGCCGCGAGCCACACCGAGCACGCCAGGCAGAGCACGGTGACGACCACGGACAGCGCCTGGGCGTCGCCGCCCGAGCGCAGGCCTTCGAGGTCCGTCGGCAGATGGATGAGGCCGCAGGCGAACAGCGCGACCGCGGCCGGCCAGCGCAGTACGGACCGCAGCGCGGGAGAGCTGGTGTGGCTGCCGGGACCCGCGGCCAGCGCGCCGTCCAGGGGGGACTTGCGGCCCTTGGCGGCGCCCCGGCCGCGCTTCGGGGCGGCGGCGGCCGGTGCGGCTCCCTCGGGTTCGGCCTTCCGCGGCTCGCCTTCCCCGCCCCCGGCGGACTGCCAGTCGCTGCTGTCGGCGCCGAGGATGCCGACGAGCTGGACCACGTCCTCGACCGACCGGCCCACGGCCGCGGCGCGCAGGGTGGTCTCGGCCTGGTGGAGGTCGTACCCGGAGGCGTTCAGGAGCGCGAGGAGCTGGCGCACCTCCTCGAGCGGGCGGGTGACGGCGGCCGCGCGGAGCGCCACGTCCGCGGGACTGGAGACCTCACCGGTCGCCTGGAGACGGGCCACGAGGGTGGCGACCTCCTCCACGGGCCGCTCGGTCGCCGCGGTCGTCAGCAGCGTGTGGACGGCTTCGTCGCCGGACTCGTCGGGGACGGACGGGTCGGGATCGGCGGGCGAGGCGCCGGCCGAGGCCAGGGGTTCGGTGACGGTGGAGGTCTCGGGTTCGGCGCGGAACTCCGGGGCGGACGGGGTCTCGGGTTCGGCGCGAAACTCCGTGGCGGACGGGATCTCGGACCCGGCGGGGAACTCCGTCGCCACCGAGGCCTCGGGTTCGGCACGGAACTCCGGGGCGGACGGAGCCTCGGGCCCGACGCGGAACTCCGGGGCGGCCAGGGTCTCGGGATCCGCCGGGAACTCGGTCGTCGCGGAGGCCTCCGGCTCCGCCGGGAACTCCGTCGCGGCCGAGGTCTCCGTTTCGACCGGGAGCACCGTCGCGACCGGCACGGCCGGCACGCCCGCTTCGACCGACGCGGCCGAGGCGGCCGACGCGGTGGACACGGTGGACACGGTGGACGCGGTGGACGCGGTGGACACGGTGGACGCGGTGGATGCTGCCGACACGGCCGGGGTCGTGGCCGGATGCTTGGGGAAGACGGCTGTGCCGTACGCCGGGGACGAGGAGACAACCGGCTGGCGGGACGGACCCGGGCGGGACTCTGCGCTCGGCTCCATGTCGTCGTCCGCCGGATGTATGTGCGAGAGGTCGGGGGTCATGTCACAGGCTCCGTTCGTGAACATCCCGGGGGACGCCCACCATGGCTGTCTCGTGATGTGCAAGAAACGCACACTTGATTACTATTTGTGCGTCCGTCATGACACTCCGCCATCAGGGGCCCGCGTTCTTGGGCCATTAGGGCGACGAACAGCCGGAACCGGCTCACAAGGAAGCGGCCGAGCCCTCCCCAGGAGGACCCGGCCGCGACCGGAGGACCACTAGGGCCTCCAGAGCCCTTCGGGCGTCAGCCCCAGCAGCTCGATCGCGTTGCCGCGGACGATCCGCTCGACGACGTCGGACGGCAGGTGGCCCATCTGGGCCTCGCCGACCTCCTTCGACTTGGGCCAGGTGGAGTCCGAGTGCGGGTAGTCCGTCTCGTACAGGACGTTCCCCGCCCCGATCGCGTCGAGGTTCCGCAGCCCGAACGCGTCGTCGAAGAAGCAGCCGAAGACGTGCTCCGCGAAGAGCTCGGACGGCGGGCGCGTGACCTTGTCGGCGACGCCGCCCCAGGCGCGGTTCTCCTCCCAGACGACGTCCGCGCGCTCCAGGATGTACGGGATCCAGCCGATCTGACCCTCGGCGTACATGATCCTCAGGTTCGGGAAGCGCTCGAACTTGCCGCTCATCAGCCAGTCGACCATCGAGAAGCAGCAGTTCGCGAAGGTGATGGTGGAGCCGACGGCCGGCGGGGCGTCGGCGGAGGTGGACGGCATCCGGCTGGAGGAGCCGATGTGCATGGCGATGACCGTCCCGGTCTCGTCGCAGGCGCGGAAGAAGGGGTCCCAGTGGTCCGTGTGGACCGAGGGGAGCCCGAGGTGCGGCGGGATCTCCGAGAACGCCACCGCCCGCACCCCGCGCGCCGCGTTCCTGCGCACCTCGGCGGCGGCGAGTTCGGGGTCCCAGAGCGGGATGAGGGTGAGCGGGATGAGCCGCCCGTGCGCCTCGGGCCCGCACCACTCGTCGACCATCCAGTCGTTGTAGGCGCGGACGCAGAGGAGGCCGAGCTCGCGGTCGCCCGCCTCGGTGAAGGTCTGCCCGCAGAAGCGGGGGAAGGTGGGGAAGCAGAGCGCGGACTGGACGTGGTTGACGTCCATGTCGGCGAGCCGGTCCGGGACGGAGTGGGAGCCTGGCCGCATCTGCTCGTAGGTGATGACTTCGAGGCGTATCTCGTCCCTGTCGTAGCCGACGGCGGTGTCGAGGCGTGTGAGGGGCCTGTGCAGATCCTCGTACACCCACCAGTCGCCGATCGGCCCGTCGTCCCCCTTGGCTCCCATCACCGGGGCGAACTTGCCGCCGAGGAAGGTCATTTCCTTGAGGGGGGCGCGGACGATCCGGGGTCCGGTGTCGCGGTACCGGGACGGGAGCCGGTCCCGCCAGACGTGCGGGGGCTCCACGGTGTGGTCGTCCACCGAGATGATCTTCGGGAAGGTCTCCATGGCCTTCACGGTAGCGCTGATCTGACGGATCGTCAGCTAGTGGGAACCGGAACGACCGGGTCGGGGCCGGGGTCGCCACCCCGGTCGCGGCCGGGACTACGGGCGGGGAGACGGCCGGGATACGGGCCGGATACGCACGGGGCGCGGGCGCACAACGGCTTCACAACGGCTGACCCGATGCTGACGGACTCCCTCCGGACAAGGCAGACTGTCCTGGGCGAAACCAGCGGTAGGGGCAGGGGGAGCGATGGACCGTGAGAACGGGCCGCGAGTTCCGGAGCGGTTCCCGGGCGGGAGCGACGCCAAGGCCGAACCTGGCGTACCCGCCCAGCGGACGCGCCGGAGGACGGCCGCCCCCGGTGGCGACCAGCGGGCGGACACGAGCGGAACCGAGGACACGACCGGCACCGGGGAAACGACGGGCGCCGGGGACACGGCCGGCGCCGGGGAGACGACGTCCGGCGGCGCACCGTCCGCCGGCGGGTTCCGCTTCGGCGTGCTCGGCCCCGTCCGCGCCTGGCGCGACGGCGAACCCGTCCCCACCGGCTCCCCGCAGCAGCGCGCCCTGCTCGCCGCGCTGCTCCTGCGCGGCGGCCGCACCGCCACCGCGCACGAGCTGATCGACGCGCTCTGGGGCGAGGAGCCGCCCTCCCAGGCGCTCGCCGCGGTCCGTACGTACGCCTCCCGGCTCCGCAAGGCCCTCGACCCGAAGGTCCTGGTCAGCGAGTCCGGCGGCTACGCCCTGCGGACGACGGCGCTCGACGTGACCGAGGCGCAGGAGCTGGCCGCCGAGGCGGACAAGCTGCGCGCGGCCGGGGACCGTACGGCCGCGCGGGCGCGGCTCGCGGAGGCGCTGGACCTGTGGGACGGCGAGGTGCTCGCGTCCGTGCCGGGCCCGTACGCCGATACGCAGCGGACCCGCCTGGAGGAGTGGCGGCTCAGCCTCCTCGAAACCCGCCTGGACATCGACCTGGAGGTCGGCGCGCACGCGGAGGCCGTCTCCGAACTGACCGCGCTGACCGCCGCGCACCCGCTGCGGGAGCGCCTCCGCGAGCTCCTGATGCTGGCGCTCTACCGCAGCGGACGGCAGGCCGAGGCGCTCGCGGTGTACGCGGACACGCGCCGGCTCCTCGCCGACGAGCTGGGCGTGGACCCGACGCCGGAACTCTCCCGGCTCCAGCAGCGCATCCTCCAGGCCGACGCCGAACTCGCCCGCCCCGTCGAGGAGCCGGCCCCGACGGCGGCGCCCCTCGCCCGCCCGGCGCAGCTCCCGGCGACGGTCCCCGACTTCACGGGCCGCGCCGCGTTCGTACGGGAGCTGGGCGCCCGGCTCGCCACCGCGGAGGGCCACGTCATGGCGGTCTCCGCGCTCGCGGGCATCGGCGGCGTCGGCAAGACGACGCTCGCCGTGCACGTCGCCCACGAGGCGCGGCCGCACTTCCCGGACGGGCAGCTGTACGTGGACCTCCAGGGCGCGGGCAACCGGGCCGCCGCGCCGGAGACGGTCCTCGGCTCGTTCCTCCGGGCCCTCGGCACCGCGGACTCGGCCATCCCGGACTCGCTGGAGGACCGTGCGGCGCTGTACCGCTCGACGCTGGACGGCCGCCGGGTCCTGGTGCTGCTCGACAACGCGCGGGACGCGGCCCAGATCCGCCCGCTGCTCCCGGGCACGGCGGGCTGCGCGGCGCTGGTGACGAGCCGGATCCGCATGGTGGACCTGGCGGGCGCGCACCTGGTGGACCTGGACGTGATGTCGCCGGAGGAGGCGCTGCAACTCTTCACGAGGATCGTCGGCGAGGAGCGGGTGCAGTCGGAGCGGGAGGCGGCCCTGGACGTGGTCGCGGCCTGCGGCTTCCTCCCCCTGGCGATCCGCATCGCGGCGTCCCGCCTGGCGGCGCGGCGCACGTGGACGGTCTCGGTCCTGGCGGCGAAGCTGGCGGACGAGCGCCGGCGCCTGGACGAGCTCCAGGCGGGCGACCTGGCGGTCAAGGCGACCTTCGAACTCGGCTACGGCCAGCTGGAGCCCGCGCAGGCTCGCGCCTTCCGCCTCCTGGGCCTGGCGGACGGTCCGGACATCTCCCTGGCTGCTGCTGCGGCGGTCCTGGACCTCCCGCTCTGGGACACGGAGGACCTCCTGGAGGCGCTGGTCGACACGTCCCTGGTGGAATCGGCGGCCCCCGGCCGCTACCGCTACCACGACCTCGTCCGCCTCTACGCGCGCGCGTGCGCGGACCGCGACGAACAGCCCCCGTCGGAGAAGGAGGCGGCCCTGTCCCGCCTCCTGGACTTCTACCTGTCGACGGCGGCGCGGGTCTACGCCATCGAACGGCCCGGCGACCGGCTGGTGGACCACCTGGAACCCACGTCGTACGAGGGCCTGACCTTCACGGACCGCCACGAGGCGCAGGACTGGCTCTACGCGGAGGCGAACTGCCTCCTGGCCACGGTCCGCCAGTCGGCCGCGTCCCGGTCGACCCTCCGCCGTGGAGTGGACCTCCTGTGGGCGTCCCTGGACCTGGCGGAGTCGGGCGCGAACTCGAAGGAGTACGAGGCGGTGGCGACGGTCCTGCGGGAGGCGGCGCGCGGGGCGGGGGATGTACGCGCGGAGGGGCGCGCGGCGCTGACCCTGGCGTACGTCCAGCACGTGGCAGGGCGCTTCGAGGAGGCCGACGGTCACGCCCACGACGCGATGGAACTCGCCTCCACGACAGGCGACGACCTTCCGCTGTGCTGGGCGGCCAACGCCCTGGGCATCATGGCTCTCTACCAAGGACGCAACGCCGACGGGGAGCGCTTCCTCACCCAGGCGACGGCATCGTTCCGCGCCTGCGACGACAAGGCCGGCGAGGCCAGCGCCCTGTGCAACCTCTCCCGAATCCACCTCGCCATGGGGCAGACGGACACCGCGGTCGAACTGGCCCAGCGGGGAACCGACATGTACGACGCCATGGGCCATGCGCTCAAGGGTGCCAACGGTCGCTACGCACTGGGACTCGCGCTGACCCAGAGCGGCCAGCTCGTCGAGGCCGCGGCTCGGCTCGCCGAGGCACTCGAGGTGTTCCAGGACAGCAGGCAGCGTCTCTGGGAGGGCATGTCGCTCTTCAGGATCGCCGAAGTGGACATCGCCGCCGGCCGGTTCGCCCCGGCCGCTTCGAACTCCGAGATGGCCCTGGTGGTCCTGCGGGGAGTGGGCGGCGAGTGGCGGCGCGGACAGGTCCTCGTCGTCCTGGGGCGCGCGCTGTCCGGCATCGGGCAGCACGGGCGGGCACGGGTCTGCTGGCAGGAGGCCCTCGACATCTTCGTGGAGCTGGGCTCGCCGGAGGAATCGGATGTGCGGACCCTGCTGCTGGCGACGGCTGCCGCCTGACCGTTGAGCTGCCCGTTCATCGTTCGTTTATGACCGTGCGGCAGTCTTCTCTCATCGATCCGCCGCGTCGGGGGGCAGACGGGTCGGTGGTACGGCCGTCACACCGTCGCACTAGGGTGAACGGCTCCGAGTGGGCCCCCCGGCTGTCCACGGGGGAACGGCCGGCAGGGCCCACTCGCCCCATCCGAAGTCATCACGGGAGTTGATCACCATGGCCGACCTGGACCCGACCACGCCCATCGCCAAGCCGACGAACATGCACGCCACCGGCGAGGAGATCGTCAGCAAGAACATGCACGCGACGGACGCTCCGCTCGCCGACGCGGTGGCCGAGAAGCTCGGCATCAGCAGCAACATGCACGCCACCACCGAGCCCATCGACGGCAGCGCCGTGACGGCCACCACGGACAACATGCACGCCACGTCCGAGCCAGCCAACTAAGCCACTCCCGACGGGGAACGGCCGCGGCGGCGACTTCGGGGGAGCCGCCGGGGCCAGCCACAGGAGGTCCGGTCGACGGGGGAGCACACGGACTCGGGGGACACCCGGCGGAACCAGGGGGGATCCGTCCGGGCAGGGCCCGTGCGCAACGCGATCGGACCACCGCACAAGGAGGGGCCGGGCAACTGCCCGGCCCCTTCGGCGTTCACGCCCCCTCGCCGCAGCCCTCCGCCAGGGGGGCCGTCGCGCCGCGGGCCACGTACGTCGTCCAGCGGGTGACGGCCGAGTCGGGTTCCTGCTTCGCGTAGCGGGTGTAGCCGTCGCCGTACGCGGGGTCCGGCGTGTAGCCAACGACGTACGTGCGGCCGGGGCTGAGGACCGGGTAGAGGGGGTCGTGGCTCGTGTACCGGCCCTGGGGGTCGCGGCCGACGCCCTGGCCGAGGGTGAGCGTGGTGGGGACCTCGCCCTTGAGGGGGTGGAGGACGCGGAGGCGGACGCGCTGGATGCCGCCGGGGCCGCCGTCGGTGTCGGGGTCGTAGCCGACGGCCTCCTCCACCGTGGCGTAGGCCAGGTGACTCATCGCCGCCGGCACGTACTCGTCGCGCGAGAGGTCGGGGAGGCAGAGGGCGTGCACGGGAGCCGTGCGGGCGGTGAAGGCCTCCGCCGCGGCCCACGCGGTGGCGCCGAGGACGAGCGTCCCGGCGAGGGCGAGACCGGCGATCCGCTTCGAGTTCGTGGTCATTTCCACAGCTTCCGGTAGTTCGCCTCGTCGCGCTCCGTGGGCTCCGTCGGCGGGTTGGAGGGCACCTTCGTCCACATCACGGAGGCCCAGGTGTCCGGCTTGTGGCACAGCCCGAGGGCGTGGCCGAGCTCGTGGACGGCGACGTGCCGGCGGGAGGCGCGGTCCTTGTAGCGGCCGTCCAGGTAGTACGCGTTCAGGTAGATGTAGTCGACGCCCGGCTTGCCCTGCCAGTAGCCCCCGTGCCCGTCGGCCTTCGAATAGTCCCGCCACTCCAGGTCGTTGACGCTTCCGGCGTCGTCGGGCGCGATCTTCACCAGGCCGAGGGACCAGACGCGGTGGGCCCAGGTCAGCGGGTCGTTGTACTTGCTGTCGTCCTCCCAGCGCAGCTCCTTGCCGTCGACGCTGGAGTCCCCGCGGGTCTCGGACTCCCCCGCGACGCACGGCGCGGGATCGACGGCCGCGTGGGGGCTGAGGAGCAGGCCCGCGGCCAGGACGGCGGCGGCCACGACGGGACCGGCTGCCTGCATACGGGGCTCCTCGCGCGTTCCGGGACCGGGCCTCGGAGCGTATCCGCAGGTCCGCGGCCCGGGGCGGCGGATCCACGGCACGTCAGCCGGACGGCCGAGCGCACGCCGGGAAGCGTGCCACCAGGCGCGCCCCGCGCGCCGAGTCCTCCACCGTCAGCGTGCCCCCGTGGTGGGTGGCGATGTCGCGGGCGATGGGGAGGCCCAGGCCCGCGCCGCCCGAGACGCGGGTGCGGGAGGCGTCGAGGCGGGTGAAGCGTTCGAAGACGCGGGCGCGGTCCTTCAAGGGAATGCCCGGGCCGTCGTCCGTCACCGCGAGCACCACCGAGGGGCCGTCAAGGCCGGCCGTGAGCGTCACCCGACTCCCGGCGTGGCGGCACGCGTTCGCCAGGAGGTTGCGCAGGAGGCGTTCCAGGCGGGTGCTGTTGCCCAGCACGACGGCCACCTCCGGCGCCTCGCAACGCAGGTCGAGGCCCTTCGCGTCCGGGAGGTGCCGGTACTCGCGGACCAGGTCCTCCGCGAGGGCCGCCAGGTCGACCGGTTCCCCCGCGGGCGCGGTGGCCCGGTGGCTGGCGAGGAGCAGCAGGTCGTCGGCGAGCGTCTGGAGCCGTACGACGTCGGCGGCGGCCTCCGCGACGGCCTCCGGCCAGTCGGTGACCGAGTCCGGGTGGCGCAGGGCCGTCTCGAGCTGGGCCCGCAACGCCGCGAGGGGGCTGCGCAGTTCGTGCGCGGCGTCGGCGACGAACTGCTGCTGGCGCGCCGAGGCCTGCTCCAGGCGGTCGAGTGTGTCGTTCGTCGTCACCGCGAGGCGCGCGATCACGTCGCCGGTGGGCGGGACGGGGACACGGCGGTCCAGCGACTGCCCCGTGATGTCCGCGAGTTCGCGCCGGATCGCCTCCACCGGGCGGAGTGAGCGGGTCGCCGTGAAGTGGACGAGCATCCCCGTGAGCAGGGCGACGAGCGGCGCGCCCGTGGTCTGGGCGATCCAGTAGGCGGGACCGCCCAGGAGGTAGTCCGGCTGCGCCCGCCTCATGACCTCGAGCGCCGCGGCGAACAGTGCCCCGGTCGCGGCCCCCGCCACCAGGGCGGTACGGCCGCGGTAGGGGAGTCGGACCGCTCCGCCGCCGAGGGCCGCCCACACGGCCGCCGCCGTCAGGAGTCCCGTCGAGGGGCCGATGAACATCAGGCCCCAGCGGTACGCCTCCTTGGCCACGAGCCACGGCTGACGCGTGTTCTCGTGGACGAGCCACCGCGTGTACGTGAAGAGGAGAGCGCCCGAGGTCAGGAAGGCCATGGCCGCTGCTCTGAGCCGCACCGTCCGCAGGTGCCCGTGGCCCGCGAACCAGCCGGCGGCGCCGACGGCCACCGCGCCCCACAGGAAGCCCGACCGGGCGAGGAACGCGATCTGCGGACCCACCCGGTCGGTGGAGATCACCTCGGGGATCACCCAGGGGAGCGGCCCCACCGCCCGGTCCTCCACCTCCAGCCAGATCACCGCCGCCGCAACGACGAGCGCCGCCGCGAGCCCTGACACCCCTACGGGGAGAAGCCTCCGCTCACGCACGGCCCACCACCCGATACCCCGCCCCCCGCACCGTCTCGATCGTCTCCGTCCGGAACGGCGCGTCGATCTTCTTCCGTACCGCCCTGATGTAGACGTGCACGATGTTCGGGTCGCCCGTGAAGTCCGCCGACCACACCTCGTCGAGGATGTCGAGCGTCGGCACCACCTCGTCGAGGCGGAGCAGCAGGCAGTGCAGGACCGCGAACTCCTTCGGGGTGAGCGGGATCTCGACCGGACCCCGGCCGCATCTCCGCCGCGCCGGGTCGAGCCACAGGTCGCCGCACTCCAGGAGCGTGCGGGTCCTGGCGCCGCCCCGCCGGAGCAGGGCGCGGAGCCGGGCTTCGAGGACGACGTACGAGAAGGGCTTGGCCAGGTAGTCGTCGGCGCCGGTGTCGAGGCCCTCGGCCTCGTCGTACTCGCCGTTCTTGGCCGTCAGCATCAGCACCGGCACGTCGTTGGACTCGGCGCGGAGCCGGGAGCAGACCTGGTAGCCGTTGAGGCCCGGAAGCATGAGGTCGAGCAGGACGGCCGCGTAGCGGTGCTCCCGGGCCAGATGGAGGCCGGTGACGCCGTCGTGGGCGACGTCGACCGTGTACCCGACGGCGGACAGGCCGCGCCGCAGCGAGGCGGCGATCCGCACCTCGTCCTCGATCACCAGTACGCGCATGCCGTCGAGTATCGCCGGACGGCGGGGACCGCCCCTGAGGAAATCCTCAGGCTTCCTCAGGGGCCCTTCAGGGTGGATCGCCCAGGGTCCCCCCATGGCCGTGATCACCGCTCCCCCGCCCGTCGCCCGTCGTGCCGCCCGCGCCCGTACCGTTCCCGCCCTCCTCGCCCTCTCCTTCTTCCTCCTGTACGCGACGTTCGCGCTGCGCGAGCACGCCCGGTTCCGGACGACCGGCTACGACCTCGGCATCTTCGGGCAGGCGGTACGCGCGTACTCGGAGGGCCGGGCGCCCGCCTCGGAGATCCGGGCCGCGACCGCACCCGTCGGCTTCGCCGGGGACGCGTACCCGCTGCTCGGAGACCACTTCCATCCCGTATTCGCCGTCCTCGCCCCGCTCTACCGGCTCGCTCCGCACGTGGAGACGCTGCTGCTCGCCCAGGCCGCGCTCGTAGCCCTCGGCGTGTACGTCCTCACGCGGACCGCCCGACGGCATCTGCCGGGCAGGAGCCACGTGGTGCTCGGGACGGCGTGCGGGCTCGGCTGGGGGACGCTGCAGCTGATCGGCTTCGACTTCCACGAGGTCGCCTTCGCCGTGCCGCTGCTCGCCCTCGCCTGCCGCGCGTACCTCGACGGGCGGACGCGTGCGGCCGCCTGCTGGGCCGCCGCGCTGCTCCTGGTGAAGGAGGACCTGGGGGCGACAGCGGCCGTGTTCGGGCTGCTGCTGATGCGGCGGGACCGCCGTACCGGGCTGCTCCTCGCCGTCGGATCCGCCCTCGGCACGGTCCTGATCGTCTACGTCGTGATCCCGGCGTTCGCCGCGGACGGGCAGTACCTCTACGCGAGCCAGGTCACCGGTGCGTACGGGCTCCTCGACGGCTGGCCCGTGAAGTCGCTGACCCTGCTCCTGCTGCTCGCCGTGACCGGCGGGCTCGTCGTGCGCAGTCCGCTCGCCCTGCTGCTCCTGCCCACCCTGGCCTGGCGGTTCACCTCCGCCAACCCCGCGCACTGGGAACCGGGCCTGCACTACTCGGCGGTGCTCGTGCCGATCGCCTTCGCCGCCCTCGTCGACGCCTTGCGCCGGGGCGTACGGCTGCCGCTCTCCGTGCCCCTCTGCGCCGCGCTCCTCCTGCTGCCCGCCCAGCCGCTCGCCGCCCTCGCCACGCCCGGCTTCTGGCAGAGCAGCCCCCGGGAGGTGGCCGCCCGCGACGCCCTGGCCCTCGTGCCCGACGGGGCCCGGGTCGCCGCGAGCAACAGCCTGGCCCCGCACCTGACCGACCGGACGACCGTGCACCTGGTCGCGGACGGGGTCCTCGACCGGCGTCCGGCCGTCGAGTGGATCGTCGCCGACGCACAGGAGTCCTGGCCGGCAGGGGCGGTCGAGCGCGTCCTGGAGCGAGCCGGGGACCGGGGATGGCGGGTGGTGCGGGAGACGGACGGAATCGTGGTCCTGACCCGTCAGGCCCTGTAGCGGCCGGTCAGAGGCGCTGCACCAGCACGGGTGGCCGGCAGAGCTTGGTCATGTCGTCCTCGTCGGAGGTGAACACGGTCACGAGCCCCCTTTGGCGCCCCGCGATCACCGCGAGCGCCGCATCGATCGCGTACTTGTGCCCGTGCAGCCCGGCATCCTTCAGGAGCGTGATCGCCGACTCCGCGACCTCCTCCGTGACGGGTTCGACGGTGATCCGGGAAAGGAACCACTTCCAGGCCGCGTAAGGGACCTTGGAGTGGTAGGCCTCGATCATCGTCATGGAGCTGGTCACCACGCGGATGCCGGCGCGGTGGGCGTCCTTCAGACGGGCCCGCATCACGGGTTCGCCCCGGACGGCCCTGGAGAGCCCCTCGCTGTCCAGGACGTAACAGAGCTCGGTCATGCGGCGTCCGTCTCCGGGGCATCGCCCTGCAGGCGCTCGCGCGCGGCCCGTTCCTCATGCCGGCGCATGATCTCGCGCCGCTCCGCCTCGGCAGCCGCCAGCTGCTCCTCGGTGACGGGGCCGAACTCCTCCTCCAACCAGTCCACCAGGTCCCCCAGCCGGTCCTGCTCCCGTCGGCGCTGTATGGCCTGCGTGACGTACGCGCTGAAGCCGCCGGGACCCACCTGGCGGCGGATCTCCTCGGCGAGCTCCTCGGGCAGGGTCACCGTGTACTTCTTGGTTGCCATACTGCTTACCATACCGCCGCCAGGAGTGGCCTGAGTCACACCCTAACGACCCCGCAACTCTCCCTTCACCACCTTCCCGCTCGCGTTCCTCGGCAGCTCCGGCACGAACTCGACCTCCCTCGGGACCTTGTAGTTCGCCATCTCCCGTCGCGACCACGCGATGACGTCGTCGGCCGTCAGGGTCGACCCCGGCCGCCGGACCGCGAAGGCCTTGCCGACCTCGCCCAGGCGCGGGTCCGGGATGCCGATGACGGCGACGTCCGCGATGTCGGGGTGCAGGCCGAGGAGCTGTTCGATCTCGGCGGGGTAGGCGTTGAAGCCGCCGACGATGAACATGTCCTTGATCCGGTCGGTGATGCGGAGGTTCCCGGCGCCGTCCAGGACTCCCACGTCTCCCGTGTGCAGCCAGCCGTCCGCGTCGATCGCCGCCGCCGTCGCCTCCTCGTCCTCGAAGTAGCCGCTCATCACGTGGAAGCCCCGGACCAGGACCTCACCGGCCTCCGAGAGGCGGACCTCCGTGCCGGGGATGGCGCGGCCCGAGGTGTGCGCGACGACCTCGGCCGGGTCGCCGCGGCGGCACATCGTGACGATGCCGCTGGCCTCGGAGAGGCCGTACGCCGTGAGGACCGTGCCCACGCCCAGTTCCGTGCGGAGGCGTTCGACGAGGCGCAGGGGGACCACCGCCGCGCCCGTCACGACCAGGCGCAGGCTGGAGAGGTCGTGGGCGGTTCGGGAGGGGTGGTCGAGCAGGGACTGGTGGAGGGTCGGCGGGCCCGGCAGGACCGAGATGCGTTCGGCCGCGATGTTGGCGAGGACGGTGTCCACGTTGAAGACCGGCTGCGGCACCATCACGGCCCCGCGCAGCAGACACGCGATGATCCCGGCCTTGTAGCCGAAGGTGTGGAAGAAGGGGTTCACGATGAGGTAGCGGTCGCCCTCGCGCAGCCCGGCGAGCTCGCTCCACACCTCGTAGCAGCGCAGGGTCTGCTCGTGGGTGATGACGGCGCCCTTGGGGCGGCCGGTGGTGCCCGAGGTGTAGATGATGTCGGAGGGGTCCGAGGGGGCGACGGCGTCGGACCGGGCCCGCACCCGCGCCGGATCCACCCCGTCGCCCTCCGCGAGGAAGGACTTCCAGGTGGTGTACGCCGGGTCGTCCGGCACCGTGTCGCTGAAGACCACCACCCGCCGCAGGTCCGGGAGCCCGGCCTCGGCGCGGCGCAGCGAGGCCACGTACGAGGTGCCGAGGAAGGTGCCGGTGACGAAGAGCAGCCGGGCGCGGGAGCGGGCGAGGACGTCGGCGGCCTCGGTGCCCTTGAAGCGGGTGTTGAGCGGGACGAGGACGGCGCCCGCGCTCACCGCGCCGAGCGCGGCGACGATCCAGTCGAGGCCGTTGGGCGCCCAGATGGCGACCCGGTCCCCGACCCGTACGCCGGTGGCGAGGCACGCGGCCGCCGCCCGTTCCACCCGGGCGCCGAGTTCGGCGTACGAGACGCGGGTGCGGCCCTCGACGACCGCCTCCCCCGGTCCGTAGCGCTCGGCCGCCCAGCGGACCAACTCCGGTATCGAGCCGTGCTCCATCCTGACCCCACCTCCCGTAGCTGACTATCCGTCAGATTAGTTGTAGCCTGACGCGCTGTCAGCAGTGCTGCCCCATGAGGAGGTTCGGTGCTCAAGGACGCCACGGCCATCGTCGGGATAGGACAGACCGCCTTCGCGAAACAGCTCCAGGAGACCGAGAAGACCCTCGCCTGCCGGGCGATCCTCGCCGCCCTCGACGACGCCGGGATCGACCCCTCCGAGGTCGACGCCTTCGCCTCGTACACGATGGAGGAGACCGACGAGGTCGAGGTGGCGAAGGCCATCGGCGCCGGTGACGTCACCTTCTTCAGCAAGGTGGGGTACGGAGGCGGAGGCTCCTGCGCCACCGTCGGACACCTGGCCGCCGCCGTCGCCACCGGCCAGGCGAGCGTCGGCGTCGCCTGGCGGTCCCGGAAGCGGGGCTCTGGCCCCCGCCCCTGGAAGAACACCGCCGTCCAGCTGCCCACCCCCGGCCAGTGGACCCGGCCCTTCGGGCTGCTCCGCCCCGCCGACGAGATCGGCATGCTCGCCCGCCGCTACATGCACGAGTACGGCGCCACCCGCGACCACCTCTTCAACGTCGCCCTCGCCTGCCGCAACCGCGCCAACCAGAACCCCGCCGCGATCATGTACGAGCGGCCGCTGACCCGCGAGATGTACATGACCGCCCGCTGGATCAGCGAACCCCTCTGCCTCTTCGACAACTGCCTGGAGACCGACGGGGCGCTCGCCTGCGTCATCGTCTCCGCCGAGCGCGCCCGCGACTGCCGCCAGAAGCCCGTCTACGTGCACTCCGCCGCCCAGGGCCTGCCCGCCCAGCACCACGGCATGGTCAACTACTGGAACGACGACCCGCTCTCCGGCCCCGCCTGGACCGCGGCCCGCCACCTCTGGAAGCAGGCCGACTTCGGCCCCGCCGACGTGGACGTCGCCCAGATCTACGACGCCTTCACCCCGCTCGTCCCGCTCTCCCTGGAGGGCTACGGCTTCTGCGGCAGAGGCGAAGGAGCCGCCTTCACCGAGGGCGGCGCCCTGGAGATCGGCGGCCGGCTGCCGCTCAACACCGGCGGCGGCGGGCTCTCCGAGGCGTACGTTCACGGCTTCAACCTCATCAACGAGGGCGTGAAGCAGCTCCGCGGCACCTCCACCGCCCAGGTCCCCGACGCGGCCACCTGCCTGGTCACCGCGGGCGAGGGCGTCCCCACCTCCGCCATCCTCCTGAGGAGCTGATCCCGTCATGCTGACACCGGTCGTCGACGAGGACGGCGCTCCCTTCTGGGAGTACGCCGCCCGGGGCGAACTCCGCGTCCAGGCCTGCGCCCACTGCGGCGAGCTCCGCTTCCCGCCCCGCCCCTGCTGCCCGCACTGCCGGTCCTTCGACAGCGAGTGGCGGCTCATGTCCGGACGCGGCCGGATCTGGTCGTACGTCCTCCCCCACCCGCCGCTCCTGCCCGACTACGCCGCCCAGGCCCCGTACAACGCGGTGCTCGTCGAACTCGCCGACGCCCCCCGCATCCGCCTCGCCGGCAACGTCGTCGCCTCCCCCGACGCCCCCCTGAACTCGGTCGACCCGGCCCGGCTCCGCATCGGCGCCCCCGTCCGGGTCGCCTTCACCGAGATCGACGGCATCGCCGTCCCCCGCTGGCTCCTGGAGCGCGCATGAGCACCCACGGAGCCGGCGGCATCCGGGTCGAGCGCGACAAGGAGACCGGGGTCGCTGTCGTCATCCTCGACCGGCCCGAGAAGCACAACTCCGTCACCCTGGAGATGGCCCGCGAACTCACCGCCATCTGGCGGGGTTTCCGGTACGAGGACGAGGTCCGGGCGATCGTCGTCACCGGGGCCGGCGGGCGGGCCTTCTGCACCGGGATCGACCGCGAGGACGCCGGAAGGATCCCGCAGCCCTCCTCCCCGTACACGATCGACGACCCGCTCCTCACCATCGGCCCCAAGGCGAACGACCTGTGGAAACCGGTGATCGCCGCCGTCGAGGGCATGGCCTGCGGCGGCGCCTTCTACCTGCTCGGCGAGGCGGAGTTCCTGATCGCGGGCGAGAACGCCACCTTCTTCGACCCGCACACCACCTACGGGATGGTCAGCGCCTTCGAGACCATCCACATGGCGCAGCGGATGCCGTACGGGGAAATCGCCCGGATGGCCCTCATGGGCACCGCCGAACGGATCTCCGCCCGGCGCGCGTACGAGACGGGACTGGTCAGCGAGGTGACGGAGCCCGGCCGAGCCCTCGATGCCGCCCGCGAAGCCGCCGCCGTCATCGCCTCGTACCCGACCGAGGCCGTCCAGGGCACGGTCCGGGCCCTCTGGTCCACGAAGGACGCCTCCCGCACCCCGGCCCTCGCCCACGCCCCGCACCTGGTGACGCTCGGGAACCTGCCGGCGGACCGGCAGGGCGAGCTGTTCACCCGCAGGAGCGGCGCGTACCGGCTCCGGTAGCGGCCGCGACGGCCAAGACGTCAGCTGTTCGGGGAGGCGGTCGCGGAAGCGGTCAGCTGCTCGGGGAGGCGCTCGAAGAGGGGCTCGTCGAGGCGGTCGCCTTCGCGCGCACGTCGTACACGTAGCAGTGCTTCACCTTGTCGACGGCCCTGGGGTTCTTCATCGCGACCTCGAAGGTCTTGTCTCCGTAGGCTCCGACGGTGACGAGGGCCGTGGTCGAGTCGACCGCCGAACCCGTGACGCCCTTGAACTCCAGCGTCACCTCGTACGTCCCGGGCAGCGCGTCGTGCGAGGTGATCTTCAGGGTCGACGTGGTGTCCGCCTTGCGGGCGGGCTTCCCCTTGCGCTTCTTCTGGGCCGGCTTCACACAGTCGACGACCACGACCTCCACCGTCGCGGAGGTGGGCGAAGGGCTCGCGCTGGGCGTCGAACCGCCCGAGCCGCTGTAGTCGTTGTTGCCCTGCTCGTCGCTGGAGCAGCCGCCGCCCGAATCGTCGTCGGAGTCCGAGTGGCTCCGGCTCTTGCTCTTGCCGCTCTTGCTCTTCCCGCTGCCGCCGCTGCTGCCGTGGCCGCCCTTGCCGGTGTGGAACCCGGTCAGCGCGAGGACCACCACCGTGAGCGTCGCCGCGAGCTTCAGGCGTGTCCGTACCATCGCCGCCATCCCATCTGAGTGTCGTGTCCGCGCCACCCTAGAGGGCGGGGCTGCGCCGCATGGCGGGGGCCCCTCACCCGGCGTAGCGTCGGGAACGAGAGCCGCACCCGCGAGGAGGCCGCTGCGATGATCCGCAACATCGTCGGCTCCGTCCTGGCTCTCGCCGGAGCGACGGCCGCCGTCTGGAGCCCCTTCCGTGCCTGGTACGACGGCCGTCACGGTCGCGACTACGCGATCGGGGACCTGTTCACCGGCATCACCGACGCGAAGGCCGACGTCCTGGGCTCGATCCTGCTGCCCTTCGCCTTCGCGGCCCTCGTCACCGTGGTCGGCGTGGTGCTCCGGTCCCGGCTGCTCGTCGCCTTCGCCGGGCTCGTCGTCCTCGGCTTCACGATCCTGTGGATGGTGCGGGTCGGGGAGGCGGAGGGCAGCCTCACCATCGACGCCGACGGCACGGGCCTCGGCGACGGGGTCGCGAACGCCTTCGGCGGCGGGATCCTGCTGCTCCTCGGCGCGCTCGTCATGTCCGGCCGCAAGAGCCGCACGCACCGGGTGGACGGGCCACCGGGGCGCGCGCACCCGCCCCGGACCGGGCCACCGCCGGGACCGCCGGGACCTTCGACGGACCGGCCCCCGCCGGACCGCACGCCCGACCGGCCCCCCACCGACCGGGAGCAGACGCTCACGTGGTCCCCGCAGGAGCCGCCCAGGCAGGACGGCCCCCCGGGTCCCGACAGGAGCTAGGCCCGCGGCGCCGCCGCGCCCCGGCCCGTCGCCGTGCCCTTGACCGCGTCCAGCGCGTACACGCAGCGGTCCTTGCTGCACGCGTACACGACCCCGCCCTTCGCCACCGGCGAGCCGGTGATCTCGCCGCCGGTCGCGAGCTTCCAGCGGAGCTGCCCGCCGGTCGCGTCCAGGGTGTACAGGACGTGGTCGGCCGAGCCGAAGTGCACCCGGCCGTCGGCGACGACCGGGGAGCCGACCAGCTCGCCGCCCGCCGCGAACCGCCACCGGGGCGTGCCGGTGACCGCGTCGAGCGTGTAGAGCGCGCTGCCGCTGCCGACGTGCACGTTGCCGTCGGCGACGAGCACCGGCTCGGTGGCCTGGCGCGGCTCGGTCGCGATCCGCCAGCGGTCCTGCCCGGTGGTGGCGTCGAGCGCGTACACCGTGCCGAGGTGGTCCGAGAGGTACACCCCGCCACCGGTGACGGCCGGTCCCGGCGCGAACGTGGGCGGGGAGAGGAACACGGCCGGCGCCTCGAAGTGCCAGCGGACGTGGCCGGCGGCGATGTCGATCGACAGGACCCGGGTCCCGGCGGAGACGTACACACAGCCGTCCTCGGCCGGGGCGACCCGGACCGGCACGTTGCCGCAGGAGGCGGCGTCGCCGATCGGGTACGACCAGCGCTCCACGCCCGTGCGGGCGTCGAGGGCCTGGAGCCGGGCGTCCCGCCAGACGTACACAGTGTCGCCGTGGACGGCGGGCCCCGCCTCCGGGGTCTCGAAGTCGGTCTGGGCGCCGGTGACCTCCCACAGCTTGGCGCCGTTGGAAGCCTCCCAGCCCTGCACCCCGCCGCCGCGCGTACCGGTGACGACGGTGCCCCGGTCGACCTGGAGGGAGTACACCCAGGCGTCCGTGTGCAGCCGCCAGCGCTCGCTGCCGTCGCCGGCGTCGAGCGCGTACAGGGTGGGGCCGTCGGAGGCGTGGATGCGGCCCGAGGAGACCGCCATCGACCAGGCGACGTCCCGGGTCTTGAACTGGCGCCGGCCGCTGCCCGTGTCCAGGGCGTGCACCTCGAAGGAGGTCACGTACAGCAGGTCGCCGTCGACGACCGGGGTGCCCCAGACGTCGTTCGACATCCGGAAGCGCCAGGGCCGCCAGTGGCCGGGCTCCGGCGGGGGCTGCTGACCGGTCCCCTGCCCGGTCCCCTGCGCGGGGACGTTCTGCGGGCCGGGCCCCGGTGCCGCACCGGACTCGGCTCCGTGCGGGCCGCCGCCGGGCGGGCGGATCCAGCCGGTCGCGGGGCCCGCGTCGGCGCCCCGGCCGACGGCGAGCGCCGCCCGGGTGTCGGCGACCCGGGGGCCGGGGCCGATCGGCACGGTCGCGCCGCCGAGGCGCACGGGACCGCCCGCGCTCTCGGCGGGGCCGGCGTGCCGGCCGCCGACGGGCGCGTGCTCCGGCGCGTGCTCGGGCCGCTCGGGCGCCGCGTCCGGACGCGCCGGGAAGCGCGGGTCGTGGCGGGGGCCCGGCGGGTCCGCCGGGGGCCGCGGCGCGGTGACCGGGGGCGCCTGGCGGCCGCCGCCGCGACGCCGCTCGATCATGGCGGTGGCGCTCTGCGGCAGCCACGCGGAGGCGGTGCCGCTGTCGTCGCTGCCGGGGCCGAAGAGGTGCGGGGCGAGCTGCGCCTGGAGGTCGGCCGGGGTGGGCCGGCGGCTGACGTCCATCTGCATGCAGGAGTCGATGAGCGGCCGCAGCTCGTCCGGGAGGCCCTCCAGGTCCGGGCCCTCGCGGAGCAGCATGAAGACGGTCTCGACCGGGTTGGCGCCGTGGAAGGGCGCGTGTCCGGTGGCGGCGAAGACCAGCATCGAGCCGAGCGAGAAGACGTCGCTGGCGCCGGTGACGCTGCGCGAGTCGCGGGCCTGCTCGGGCGACATGTAGGCCGGGGTGCCGACGGCGACGTTGGTCATGGTCAGCCGCGTGTTGGAGACGCCGGACGCGATGCCGAAGTCGATCACCCGGGGGCCGTCCTCGACGACGAGGACGTTGGAGGGCTTGAGGTCGCGGTGGACCAGGCCCGCGCCGTGGATGGACTGCAGGGCCTCGGCGACGCCCGCGGCGAGCCAGCGGACGGCCTGGGCCGGGAGCGGCCCGCACTCGTTCACTATCTCTTCGAGGGAGGGCGCCGGGACGTAGGCGGTGGCCAGCCAGGGCACGGCGGCGCGCGGGTCGGCGTCGACGACGGCGGCCGTGTAGAAGCCGGAGACCGCCCGGGCGGCCTCCACCTCCCGGGTGAAGCGGACCCGGAACAGCTGGTCCTCCGCGAGCTCCGTGCGCACGGTCTTGATCGCCACGCGCCGGCCCGAGGCCGAGCGCGCGAGATAGACCAGGCCCATTCCGCCCGCGCCGAGCCGGCCCAGCACCTCGAAGGGCCCGATACGTCTCGGGTCGTGCTGCGTCAGCTGTTCCACTTGCCTGCCACCTCCCCGTACGGGCCATGAGGGTACGGCCCCGTGGACCCTGATTCTTCCTGTCCGAGGGCCCGGTTGCGAACCCGGGGGCGGATCGGGGTGTCACACCTCATACAGGGGTGCTGCGGTACGGGGGGTACCGGGCGGTACAGGCGGGGACGGATCAGTCCGTAGCGGCAGGTTTCGGTTCCGCGAGGACGGCGAAGCGGGCGCCCTGGTTGTCGTGGAGGACGGCGATGCGGCCGTGCGGGGTGTCGAAGGCCGGGGTGGCGACGCGGCCGCCGAGCCGGACGGTGGTGTCGCAGGCCGCGTCGCAGTCGTCGACGGCGAAGTACACGAGGACGTGGCCGGGCATCTCGGCGGGGAAGTCGTCGGTGATCACGGCCCGTCCGCCGAAGGCGCTGTCGTCGCCGGGCCGGGAGCCGGGGGGCGACCAGACGCGGTAGTCGAAGTCGGCGTCCCTGCCCTCCTCCTCGGCGTCCGCCTGGCGGCCGAGGTAGCCGAAGACGGTGGCGTAGAAGGTGTCGACGGCCTCCGGGCGGCGGGTGTAGATCTCCATCCAGCAGAAGGCGCCGGGTTCGTTCGTGACCTCGAAGCCGTCGGGGTCGCCCTCCTGGCGGATGCCGAAGACGGCGCCGCCGGGGTCGGCGGCGAGCGCGTAGATGCCGAAGGGGCCGACGGGGTAGGGCTCCATGACCATCTGCCCGCCGGCGGCCTTGATGCGGGCGGCGAGGGTGCCCGCGTCGTCGGTGGCGAGGTAGAGGGTCCAGGTGGTGGGCATGCGTCCGTCGCGCTTGGGGACGAGCCCGGCGACCCGGCGGCCGTCGAGGAAGGCCTCGTCGCGGTCGGGGTCGAAGGTCCAGCCGAAGAGCTCGCCGTAGAAGCGCTTGCCCGCTTCGAGGTCGGGGAGCTGTGCGTCCACCCAGCAGGGGGTGCCCTCAGTACGTACGGCCATGTCCCCACGCTAGGACGGCGGGGGCGGTCCCGCACGCCCCGACATACGAACAAAGAGGCGATTTATCGGGGTGGAACCCTTGCGGTGCCGGGGTTGTCCACCGAAGTTGTCCACAGCCTGTTCATAAGCCTATTCGGGTAGGGCCGGAGTACGGGTCGGGCACGAGGATCCGCCGGCCGGCCCGAAGTGGCGCGAACCCGCCCCCATGCTCCCGCGCCGGGACCCTCCCCGACCTCGCAGAACGGCCGTGCACCCCATTTGCAGTCGGCCGAATCGCGCGCCGACCCCCCCTCGGTAAGCTGACGGCATGACAGGACAAGTACGCACCGTCGACGGCCGCGTGGCCGGACGACGCGGTCAGGCGACGCGGCAGAAGCTGCTCGACTGCCTCGGTGAGATGCTCAGCTCCTCGCCCTACCGGGACGTCAAGGTCATCGATGTGGCCCGCAAGGCGGGGACTTCACCCGCGACGTTCTACCAGTACTTCCCGGACGTCGAGGGAGCGGTCCTCGAGATCGCGGAGGAAATGGCCAAGGAGGGCGCCGCGTTGACCGAGCTGGTCTCCGGCCGCTCCTGGGTCGGCAAGGCCGGCTGGCAGACCTCCGAGGAACTCGTCGAGGGCTTCCTGGACTTCTGGCGGAAGCACGACGCGATCCTGCGGGTCGTGGACCTCGGCGCCGCCGAGGGCGACAAGCGGTTCTACAAGATCCGCATGAAGATCCTGAACTCGGTCACCAACTCCCTCACGGACGCGGTGAAGGAGCTCCAGACCAAGGGCAAGGTCGACAAGGACGTGAGCCCCGCGGCGATGGCCGGCTCCCTGGTGGCGATGCTGGCCTCGGTCGCCGGTCACCAGAAGGGCTTCCAGACCTGGGGCGTGAAGCAGGCCGAACTCAAGCCGAACCTCGCCCTGTTGGTGCACCTGGGCATCACCGGCAAGAAGCCGACCAGATAGCCCGAGACCCCTCTCCTTCACCCGTCCTGTCGCCGACGCCGGCGGCGGCCCGCTCCCCCGAACCGGAGCGGGACCGCCGTCGGCGTCGCCGTGTCCGGGGCCTCGGCGGCTCCCCGGGGCCGGGGCCTCGGCGAGTCCCCGAGCCGGGGCCGGTTCTCATGTCCGGGCACTCATCTCCGTGTCAGCCGGAAGAGCCGGATCTCGCGTTCGATCCGCGCCTGGTACGTGGCGTACGGCGGCCAGAACGCGAGCGCCGCCTTCCACGCCGCCGCCCGCTCCTCGCCCGTGAGCAGCTCCGCCCGTACGGGTACGTCCTCGCCCCGCCAGTTGACCTCGGCGTCCGGATGGGCGAGCAGGTTCGCCGTCCAGGCCGGGTGCCCCGGGCGGCCGAAGTTGGAGCCGATCAGGAGCCAGCGGCCGTCCCCCTCGGGCATGCACGCCAGCGGGGTGACCCGCGGCCGGCCGCTCCTCGCACCCCGGGCGGTGAGGATCACGCCGGGCAGCATCCGGGCGCTGAGCAGCACTTTTCCCCTGGTCAGCCGGTGCACGGCCCGGTCCATGGCCGGGATGACGTGCGGGGCGACCCTGGCGAAGGCGCGGGTCGAGGACACCTTCTGCACGAGCTTCCTTCCGACGGGCATCTACGCCGCCTCCTCTCCGAAGAGTCCGGTGCGTTCCGCGGCGCGGGCGCGCAGCCGCCTGGCGGGGCCGAAGAGCAGTTCGTCGGAGGCGGCCCGCCTGAAGCAGAGGTGCGGCTCGCCCTCCCAGGCGTGGGACTCGTCGGCGGTGGCGCGCAGGGCCTCCAGGGCGTGGGCGAGGGCGAGCGGCCCGCCCTCGGGTCCGGGGCCGGGTTCGCGGGCCGCGCAGTAGGTGAGCGCGCGGGCCGCCTCGACCTGGACGTACAGGTCGGCGAGGCGGTGCCTGGCCGCCCGTTCCCGGGAGCCGAGGTGCTCCACCGCGCGGTCGAGGGCGGCCGCCGCGGTGCCGACGGCCTCGGCGGCGAGCATGACGGCCGCGGTACGGCCGGTGGCGGCGAGGGCCCCGGGGACGTCGGCGGGTTCCTCGCCGAGGAGCTCGGCGGCGGCGTCCCGGAACTGGACGGTGGCGAGGCTCCGGGTGACGTCGAGGGCGGGCTCCCGGCTCCGTACGAGCCCGGGGGCGTCCGCGGGGACGAGGAAGAGGAGGGTGCGGCTGCGGGCGAAGCCGCCGGCGTGGGCGGCGACGAGGAGCAGTCCGGCGCTGTGCCCGTCGACGACCCGGGCGGCCTCACCGTAGAGGCGCCAGCCGCCGTCCGCCGCGCGCGCGGCCTGGACGCCGCCGGCCCGGCCGCCGCCGGCCCAGTCCCCGGCGGTGTTGTCGCCGGTGAGGCCGAGGGCGAGGGCGGGGGCGGCGGGGAGGGCGAGGGCGCAGGTCAGGCGGCCCGCGGCGATGCGCGGGAGGAGTGCGGCGCGCTGGGCGGGGGTGCCGAGGGCGGCGAGGAGCGGGGTGGCGAGGACGGTGGTGGCGAGGAGCGGCGAAGGGGCGAGGGCGCGGCCGGTCTCCTCGCAGGCGAGGGCGAGGGCGACGGGGCCGTGGCCGGCGCCTCCGTACTCCTCGGGGAGGGTGAGTCCGGCGAGGCCCGTCCGGCTCCAGAGCGCGGGGTCGTGCCCGTCGGTGGCCGTGTGGTGCGCGCCCGGTCCGGGCCGCCGGGTGAGCAGCTCGCGCAGGGTGCGGCGGATCTCCTGCTGCTCCTGGGTGAGCGGGACGGTGAGCGGTTCCGCCGGCGGGGCGGATGGCGAGGTGTCCATGGAGCTTCCTCCGTATCTGACGGTGCGTCATGCTAGGGCGGTGCGGGGCCGGTTGCCCAGAGAAGGGCCGGTCCCGATTCAAAGAATCTGATGTACCGTCAGATTCATGCCCACCACCACACGCAGCTCCCGCCGCGTCGCCGTCGTCGGCGTCTCCCTCTCCGACTGCGGCCGGGTCGACGAGGCCACCCCGTACGCCCTGCACGCCCAGGCCGCCCGGCGCGCCCTGGCCGACAGCGGGCTCGACCGCTCGCTCGTCGACGGCCTGGCCTCGGCGGGCCTCGGCACGCTCGCCCCGGTCGAGGTCGCCGAGTACCTGGGCCTGCGCCCCCGCTGGGTGGACTCGACCGCCGTCGGCGGCGCCACCTGGGAGGTCATGGCCGCGCACGCCGCCGACGCGATCGCCGCGGGCCACGCGAACGCGGTCCTGCTCGTGTACGGTTCCACCGCCCGCGCCGACATCCGGGCCCGGCGCCGCACCTCGAACCTCTCCTTCGGCGCGCGCGGCCCGCTCCAGTTCGAGGTCCCGTACGGGCACACCCTGATCGCCAAGTACGCGATGGCCGCCCGCCGTCACATGCACGAGTACGGCACGACCCTGGAGCAGCTCGCCGAGGTGGCGGTGCGGGCGCGGGCGAACGCCGCGCTCAACCCGGAGGCGATGTTCCGCGAGCCGATCACCGTCGACGAGGTCCTGGACGGGCCGGTGATCGCGGACCCCTTCACCAAGCTGCACTGCTGCATCCGCAGCGACGGCGGCTGCGCGGTGCTGCTCGTGGCCGAGGAGTACGTCCAGGACTGCCGTACGGCCCCGGTCTGGGTGCTCGGCACGGGCGAGCACGTCTCGCACACCACGATGTCCGAGTGGGAGGACTTCACGGTCTCCCCTGCGGCCGTCAGCGGCCGGCTCGCCTTCGAGCGGGCGGGCGTGCGGCCCGCGGACATCGACGTCGCCGAGATCTACGACGCCTTCACCTACATGACCCTGGTGACCCTGGAGGACCTGGGCTTCTGCGCCAAGGGCGAGGGCGGGGCCTTCGTCCAGGAGAAGGACGGCCTCCCCGTGAACACGGACGGCGGCGGGCTTTCGGCCTGCCACCCGGGGATGCGGGGCCTGTTCCTGCTGGTGGAGGCGGTGCGCCAACTGCGCGGCGAGGCGCCGGGCCTGCAGGTGCGGCGGCCGGACGGTTCGCTGCCGGAGCTGGCGGTGGCCTCGGGGACGGGGGGCTGGTTCTGCTCCTCGGGGACGGTGGTGCTCGGCCGCGGCTGACCCCCGGCCAAGGATCTATACAAGCGTCATAGACAAGCGTGTAGGACATCCGTATAGTCATGTCCGCGGGCAGGGGAACGGCCCGCAGACACCCGACAAGGAGTCCTGCCATGACCAGCAGCACGAAGACCGCCCGGACCGTCCTGATCTCCGGCGCCTCGATCGCCGGCCCCGCCCTCGCCCTCTGGCTGCACCGCTACGGCTTCGCCCCCACCGTCGTCGAGCGCGCTCCCGAACTGCGCACCGGCGGCTACAAGGTCGACATCCGGGGCACCGCGATCGAGGTCTGCCGCCGGATGGGGATCCTCGACGAGATCCGCGCCAAGTCCACCGACATGCGCGGCGGTTCGTACGTCGACGACGCCGGCCGCACCATCGGCGAGCTGCCCGCCGACATCTTCGGCGGGCGCGTCGAGGAGGACGACGAGATCATGCGCGGCGAGCTCGCCCGCATCCTGTACGAGCGCACCCGCGAGGACGTCGAGTACGTCTTCGGCGACTCGATCGCCGCGATCGCCGACGACCCCGCGGACGCCGACGGCGTCACCGTCACCTTCGAGTCCGGCACCGTCCGCCGCTTCGACCTGGTCGTCGGCGCCGACGGACTCCACTCGAACACCCGGCGGCTCGCCTTCGGCCCGGAGGAGCGGTTCAAGCGCCACCTCGGCGCGTACATCTCCATCTTCACCGCCCCCAACCACCTGGGCCTGGACCGCTGGGAGACGTACCACGCGCTCCCGGGGAAGCTGGTCTGCGTCTACAGCTCGTCGGGCGAGACCGACGCCAAGAACCTCTTCGTCTTCTCCTCGGAGAAGGAACTCCCGCAGGACCACCGGGACCTGGCCGCCCACAAGCGGCTGCTCACCGACACCTTCGCAGGAGACGGCTGGGAGATCCCCCGGCTCCTCGGACACGCCGCCGACGCCGACGACTTCTACCTCGACTCCATGTCCCTCGTCGAGATGGACAGCTGGTCCAGCGGCCGCGTCGTCCTCCTCGGCGACGCCGCCCACTGCTCCTCCCCCGCCTCCGGCCAGGGCACCGGCCTCGCCCTCATCGGCGCCTACGTCCTGGCGGGCGAACTCGCCCGCGCCGGCGGCGACCACACCGTCGCCTACGCCCGCTACGAGCAGCACATGCGGCCGGGCGTCGAGCAGAACCAGAAGATGGCCGAGGGCTTCGTCAAGGAGATGACCGTCGGCTCCAGGTGGAAGATCGCCCTGCGCATGTTCATGGTCCGCACGCTGCCGAAGACCCCCTGGAAGAACCTCATCGCGAAGAAGATCCGCGACGGCATCCAGTCCGCGGCCCACGCGGTCCCGCTCGTCGACTACACGGCACCGGCCGCCGCCGGCACCGCCGCACGCCCTACCGTGACCGCATGACCGACTTCCACCACGCCCTCCGCTCCCTCAGGGTCTGGGACACCGAACTCCCCACCTTCGACCCGGCCGGCGCCCCGCCCGAGCCGCTCCCCCTCTTCCACGACTGGTTCACGACGGCGGTCGCGGCCGGCCAGACCGAGCCGCACACCCTCTCCCTGGCCACCGTGGACGAGGACGGCAGGCCCGACGTCCGCACGGTGATGCTGCACGACGCCGACGCCCGCGGCTGGCACTTCGCCTCGCACGCGGGAAGCGCCAAGGGCCGCCAGCTCGCCGCCCGCCCCGAGGCCGCGCTCGGCTTCTACTGGCCGGTCCAGGCCCGCCAGGTCCGCGTCCGGGGCCACGTCACCACCGGCACCCCCGAGGAGGCGTACGAGGACCTCCACGCCCGCACCACCGGCGCCCTCGCCGCGGCGCTCGTGGGCCGGCAGAGCGAGGTCCTCGACTCCCCCGGGGCCCTCGCCGAGGCGAGCGAGGCGGCCTGGCGCCGGGCCGAGGCGGAACCGGACGCGCCCGCGCCCAGCTGGACCCTGTACGTCGTGGAACCGGCCGAGGTCGAGTTCTTCCAGGGCGACGCCCGCCGCCGCCACGTCCGCCTCCGCTACCGCCGCACGCCGGACGGGGACTGGACCCGCGAACTCCTCTGGCCCTGAGCCGCGGACCTGACCGAAAAGAGCCGCAACCCGAGGGGCCGGGCGCATGTCGTACGGACGTCCCGCATCCGAAAGGAAGTCCATGCGCATCCGGCACACGCTTCGCGCCGCCTCCCTCGCGGCGGCGCTCCTGACGACCGCCCTCGCGTTCTCCACCGCGCCCGCCGGCGCCGAAACGGCGGGCACGACGGCGGTCACGACCCAGGCCGTCTTCAACAACCCGATCGGCACCGCGGCCCAGCAGAGGGCCATCGCCGACAAGCAGATCGAGCTGATCGACGGCGCCCCGGCCGGCTCCCGGATCCGGCTGTCGTACTACTACCTGAACGACGCCACGGTCACGAACGCCCTGACCGCCGCCCACGACCGGGGTGTGAACGTCCAGGCGGTCTTCGACGCCAAGGCCACCGGTTACAGCTCCTACAACACCCTCGTCGCCAAGCTCGGCACCGACACCTCCAAGCCGTCCTGGGTCACCAACTGCGGTGCCGCCCGCGGCTGCATCGGCACCCTGGCCAAGGGCGGCGTCGACGCCATCAACCACAACAAGTTCATCCTCTTCACCGAGACGAACGGCACGCCCCGCGTCGTCATGCAGTCCTCGGCGAACCTGCACACCGGCCGCGACGGCTACCTCGGCTGGAACAACGCCCTCGTCCTGACCGGCAACGACGGCATCTACAACGCCTACAACGGCTACTTCGACGACCTCGCCGCCAAGGTCCCGAACAACAACTACTACGACACCGGCCGGCCTCCCGTCGCCGCCGGCAACGCGAAGATCCACTTCTACCCGCGCGCCGCGACCAGCGACTCCGTCTTCTACAACGACCCCGCCGAGGACACGGTCGCCACCGTCCTCGACCACGTGCAGTGCTTCGGCAACTCGGTCGTCGGCACCGCCGACAACCACCGCACCCGCATCCGCGTCGCCATGACGATCTTCTCCCGCCCCTACCTCGCGGACCGGCTCGTCGAGCTCGACGCCCAGGGCTGCTACGTCGAGGTCGCCCTCACCTACGACGGCACCAACGGCCTGGCCAAGACCTCCCTGGAGAAGCTCCTCGCCCGGACGACCAACGCCTACAACGGCGTCATCACCAAGTACTACTGCGGCAAGGACTCCACCTGGATCCACGACAAGTACCTGCTGGTCGAGGGCAACTACTACAACACCCCCGACCGCAAGATCGTGTGGACCGGAAGCCACAACTGGTCCACCAACTCGCTGCGCCAGAGCGACGAGACGATGCTCCAGTACGAGGACTCCGCGGTCCACGACGCGTACGTCGCCAACTACAACCAGCTGCGCGCCGCGACCACGCACCAGCCCGCCAACGGCGACCCGGTCGACGCCACCTGCTGAACCGCGGGGGCGCGTCCCCGGTGCGGCACCCGCTGAACCGCGGGGGCGCGTCCCCGGTGCGGCACCCGCTGAACCGCGGGGGCGCGTCCCGGGATGCGCCCCCTACTCCGCGTACATCTCGTCGATGTCCCGCGCGAAGTCCCGCAGCACCGCCCGTCGTCTGAGCTTCAGGGACGGCGTCAGATGCCCGGACGTCTCGGAGAACTCGGAGGTCAGGACCCGGAAGGCGCGGATCGACTCGGCCCGCGAGACCAGCCGGTTGGCCTCGTCCACCGCCCGCTGCAGCGCGGCGAGCAGCTCCGGGTCCCGGGCCAGCTCCCAGAGCGCCAGATGGTCCTTGCGGCGCATCCGCCGCCAGTGCGTCAGCCCCTCGTGGTCGAGGGTGATCAGGGCCGTGATGTACGGGCGGTCGTCGCCGAGCACCATGCACTGGGCGACCAGTGGGTGGGCGCGCAACCAGTCCTCCAGCGGGGCCGGGGCGACGTTCTTGCCGGCCGTGGTGATGAGGATGTCCTTCTTCCGTCCCGTGATCCGCAGATAGCCGTCCGCGTCCAGGGCGCCCAGGTCGCCGGTGGGGAACCAGCCGTCGTCGGTGTACGGCAGGGCCGCCCCGCGCTGCGCGTCCCAGTAGCCGGCGAAGACGTGGCCGCCCTTGAGCCAGACCTCGCCGTCGTCGGCGATCCGGACGGCCGTGCCGGGCAGCGGCCGGCCGACGGTCCCGGAGCGCGGCAGGCGCGGCGGGGTGACCGTGGCGGCGGCCGTGGTCTCCGTCAGGCCGTACCCCTCGAAGACCTCGACGCCGGCGCCCGCGAAGAACTCGGCGAGCGGCGCGCCGAGCGGGGAGCCGCCGCAGATCACGTACCTCACGCGGCCGCCGAGCGCGGTGCGGATGCGGCGGTAGACGAGCGGGTCGTACAGCGCCCGGGCGGCCCGCAGGGACAGCGAGGGCGAGGCCTCGTGCCCGTACCGCCGGGCGATCTTCGCGGCGCGGTCGAAGGCGGCGGCCTTACCGCCGCGTTCGGCGGTGGCGCGGGCCTTGTTGAAGACCTTCTCCAGGACGTACGGGATGGCGAGGAGGAAGGTGGGGCGGAAGGAGGCCAGGTCGGTGAGGAGTTCCTCGCCCTCGACGGAGGGCGCGTGCCCGACGCGGACGCGGGCGCGGACGCAGCCGATGGCGACCATCCGGCCGAAGACGTGGGAGAGCGGCAGGAAGAGGAGGGTGGCGGCGGGCTCCTTGCTCTCCGAGACGAAGACGGGGTGGAGGAGCCGGACGGCGTTGTCGACCTCGGCGAAGAAGTTGGCGTGGGTGAGGGCGCAGCCCTTGGGCCGGCCGGTGGTGCCGGAGGTGTAGATGAGGGTGGCGAGGGTCTCCGGCGTGAGCAGTCCCCGGCGGGCGGTGACGGCCTCGTCGGCGACCCGGGCGCCGGCCTTGCGGAGCTGGTCGACCGCACCGGTGCCGAGCACCCAGAGGTGGGCGAGGCCGGGCAGCTGGCGCCGCTCGGCGGAGACCAGCCGCGCCTGCTCGGCGTCCTCGACGACACAGGCCGTGGCGCCGGAGTCCTGGAGGATCCAGCAGGTCTGGAAGGCGGAGGAGGTGGGGTAGACGGGGACGGTGACGAGTCCGGCGGCCCAGGCGGCGAAGTCGATCAGGGTCCACTCGTAGGTGGTGCGGGCCATGAGGGCGAGCCGGTCGCCGGGGCGCAGGCCGTGGGCGATGAGCCCCTTGGCGACGGAGTGCACCTCGGCGGCGAAGCGGGCGGCGGTGACGTCGTGCCACTGCCCGTCGGCGCCCTTCCTGGAGAAGACGACGGCCTCGGGGTCCTGGCGGGCGTTGTCGTACGGCAGGTCGGCGAGCGAGCCGCGGGCCACCTGCGGCACGAGCGCGGGGACGGACGCCTCCCGCACCACGCCGTCGACGACGACCGTGTGCGGCTCGGCGGGCTCGGCGGACTCGGCCCCGGATGCGGCGGTGACGACGGACACGGGCGGCTCCTCGGTCTGCGCGATGAACTGAGGTCGTGCGACGGTGCGTTGAGCCCTGTGATGCCTCGACCGCCTCGACCGCTTCCTGACTCGACGGCCTCAACTGCCCTGACTAGCCGGTAACTTTACTGCGGGGTAGGCCCCGGCGGGGAGACCACCGCTCGCTTTTCAACGCCGGGACATGGGTCTGTACGCCAGAACGCCGCGTGCCCCCACCCGGTTCATCACGGGTGGGGGCACGCGGCGGTACGGGCGTGGGACGTCAGGCCGCGAGTACGGGCTCCGGCTCGTCCACGGGGGACGACGTGACCGTGTCGTACTTGTCGACGTCGAGGATCTTCTCTCGGGCGGAGACGATCACCGGGACCAGAGCCTGCCCGGCAACGTTCGTGGCCGTCCTGATCATGTCCAGGATCGGGTCGATCGCCATGAGGAGGCCGACGCCCTCCAGGGGGAGGCCCAGGGTGGAGAGGGTCAGGGTGAGCATGACCGTCGCGCCGGTGAGGCCGGCGGTGGCCGCCGAGCCGATGACCGAGACGAAGGCGATCAGGACGTAGTCCCCGATGCCGAGCTGGACGTCGAAGATCTGCGCGATGAAGATCGCGGCGAGCGCCGGGTAGATCGCGGCGCAGCCGTCCATCTTGGTGGTGGCGCCGAAGGGGACGGCGAAGGAGGCGTACTCCTTCGGGACGCCGAGGCGCTCGGTGACCTTCTGCGTGACCGGCATGGTGCCGACCGAGGAGCGGGAGACGAAGGCCAGCTGGATGGCCGGCCAGGCGCCCCGGTAGAAGCGGAGCGGGTTGACCTTGGCGACCGTGGCGAGCAGCGTCGGGTAGACGACGAAGAGGACCAGGGCGCAGCCGATGTAGATGTCGGCGGTGAAGGTCGCGTACTTGCCGATCAGGTCCCAGCCGTAGTCGGCGATGGCGAAGCCGATGAGGCCGACGGTGCCGAGCGGGGCGAGGCGGATGACCCACCACAGGGCCTTCTGGAGGAGCTCCAGGACCGACTCGGAGAGGGTGAGGATCGGCTTGGCGCGGTCGCCGAGCTTGAGGGCGGCGATGCCGGCGACGGCGGCCATGAAGACGATCTGGAGGACGTTCAGCTCGGTGAAGGGCGTGATGACGTCCGTCGGGACGATGCCGGTGAGGAAGTCGATCCAGGAGCCCTCGCGCTTCGGCAGCTTGCCGTCCTGCGGGGTGAGTCCGGTGCCGGCGCCCGGGTTGGTGATCAGGCCGATGGCGAGGCCGATGGCGACCGCGATCAGCGAGGTGATCATGAACCAGAGGAGCGTGCGGGTGGCGAGCCTGGCGGCGTTGTTCACCTTCCGCAGGTTGGTGATCGAGACCAGGATCGCGAAGAAGACGAGCGGCGCGACGGCCAGCTTGAGCAGCTGGACGAAGATGTCGCCGATCTGGCCGAGGGTCTCCTTCAGCCAGGAGACGTCCTGGCTGCGGGCGACCCAGCCGAGCAGGGCGCCGAGGGCCAGACCGGCGATGATCTGGGCCCAGAAGGGGACCTTGGGTATCCGGGACGAGGGCTTGGCCTCGGGGGCGGACGCGGACGCGGACACAGGCACACTCCACAGGTGCGTATCGGGGGAATACGGGACGGGGGTGCGGCACACACGCGCTCGGGCGCGGGCCGCTGCTTGATGCCGGATCAGAGCGCGCGGCAACAGACCGCGGACAGGCAGCGGCAGAGATCGACGTGCAGGCGCGCCACGAGCGGGGTGCCCGGGGCGTCAGAGGTGCGCACTGCTGTCTTCATGCCGAACACGTTAACACTTGAACTTTGAGATGCTCAAAGCTCTTCTTTGAGGTGCGCGGCGCCCTTTCGCCTTCGAAACGCAGAACACCCCAGGTCGGTACCTTGGAAGGCCCTACCCGGGGTGTGATGTCTGTGAGGAAGCTTACGCAGCCCTTACGCCGTCAGAGCGCGTCCTCCTGGGACCGGTTCGCGTCGAGACGGCCCTTGGCGCGGTCGACCTTCGCCACGATCTCGGCGCTCGCCTCGTCCCGCACCTTGCGCAGGAGCACGAAGCTCAGCGGGGCGGAGATGACGATGGCGAGGACGAGGACCCAGAGGAGGTTCGAGTCGCCCAGGCCGCGCGGAAGCACGCCGACGTAGACGAGACCCCACAGGGCGAGGAAGCACCCGGCGAAGATCCCGAGCCGCATCAGCGTGTAGCGGAGCATGTCAGTCCACTCTTCCGTTCCGAAAGATCCCAAAGTTCCCATGCGGGACGAGCGCTCTCCAGTGAAGCACGCGACGGCGACGGCTCCGGGACCGGCCCTCTTGAGCCGCACAGAAGTAATAGATACTCTTCCCTCATGACCCTTACCTTCGAGGTGGACCCGGCCGTCGACCCGGCCCTGCGCGACGGCGTGCTCTCCCTCTGGGCCGACGTCTCCAACGCGGGCGGCGCCGTCGGCTTCGTACCCCCCGTGACCCCCGACGAGATCCGCCCCGAGCTGCTCAAGCACCTCGTCGCCATGACCGAGGGCGGCACCCGCCTGCTCGTCGGCCGGGACGAGGAGGGCAGGGTCGCCGCCACCGCCTTCTTCACCTTCAACAAGCACCGGCTGATGACCCACTGGGTCTGGCTCTACACCGTGATGGTCCACCCCCGGCACCAGGGCAGGGGGTACGGCCGCGACCTCATGGCGGCGGTCGAGCACACCGCCCGTACCGCCGAGGGCTTCGAGGGGATCGAGGCGATCCGGCTCACCTGCCGGGGCGGCACCGGCGTCGACGGCTTCTACGCCAAGTCCGGCTACAAGGAGGTCGGCCGCGTCCCCGACGCGATCCGGGTCGCCCCCGGCGACGACCGCGACGACATCGTCATGCTGCTGCCGCTGACGTGACGCGGCGGTACGGGAAAGGGCCGGTGGGGACATCCCCACCGGCCCTTTCCCGTCACATCGCGTCAGACCCGCATCGGCTGCGGCGACTCGCGCCGGCCCGCGTCCGGGCCCGGGTACTCGCGGATGATCTCGTACCGCGTGTTCCGCTCGACCGGCCGGAAGCCCGCGTCACGGATCAGTTCGAGCAGGTCCTCGCGGCCCAGCTTGTTCGGCGTGCCGTAGTTGTCGGCATCGTGCGTGATCTTGTACTCGACGACCGAGCCGTCCATGTCGTCGGCGCCGTGCTGGAGCGCCAGCTGCGCCGTCTGGACGCCGTGCATGACCCAGAAGACCTTGACGTGCGGCACGTTGTCGAAGAGCAGCCGGGAGACCGCGAAGGTCTTCAGCGCCTCGGCGCCGGTCGCCATCGTGGTGCGCGCCTGGAGCTTGTTGCGGACCTTGCCGTCCTGCATGTCGACGAAGTCGTGCTGGTAGCGCAGCGGGATGAAGACCTGGAAGCCGCCGGTCTCGTCCTGGAGCTCGCGCAGCCGCAGCACGTGGTCCACGCGGTGGCGCGGCTCCTCGATGTGCCCGTAGAGCATGGTCGAGGGGGTCTTGAGCCCCTTCTCGTGGGCGAGCCGGTGGATGCGGGACCAGTCCTCCCAGTGGGTCCGGTGGTCCACGATGTGCTGCCGGACCTCCCAGTCGAAGATCTCGGCGCCGCCGCCGGTGAGCGACTCGAGGCCGGCCTCGATCAGCTCGTCGAGGATCTCCGAGGCCGACAGGCCGGAGATCGTCTCGAAGTGGTGGATCTCGGTGGCCGTGAACGCCTTGAGGGAGACGTTCGGCAGGGCCTTCTTGAGCTCGGAGAGGGAGCGCGGGTAGTAGCGCCAGGGCAGGTTGGGGTGGAGCCCGTTGACGATGTGGAGCTCGGTGAGGTTCTCGTTCTCCATCGCCTTCGCGAGGCGCACGGCCTCCTCGATGCGCATGGTGTACGCGTCCTTCTCGCCCGGCTTGCGCTGGAAGGAGCAGTAGGCGCAGGAGGCGGTGCAGACGTTGGTCATGTTCAGATGCCGGTTGACATTGAAGTGGACCACGTCGCCGTTCTTGCGGGTCCTGACCTCGTGGGCCAGACCGCCGAGCCATGCGAGGTCGTCGGACTCGTACAGGGCGATGCCGTCCTCACGGCTCAGCCGCTCACCGTCCCGGACCTTCTGCTCAAGTTCGCGCTTGAGTCCCGCGTCCATGTACGGCCGCCTCCCTTTGTCTCCGAAATCAAGCTCCGACCACCGTACTCTCAGCCCTCCTCAGGCAGCTCCCCGACCCGGTTCTCCCACTTCGTGGAGAGCACGATCGTCGTACGGGTGCGGGAGACGCCCTTGGTGCCGGAGAGCCGGCGGATCGTCTTCTCCAGGCCGTCGACGTCGTTGGCGCGGACCTTGAGCATGAAGGAGTCGTCGCCGGCGATGAACCAGCAGTCCTCGATCTCGGCGAGGTCCTTGAGGCGGCGGGCCACGTCCTCGTGGTCGGCGGCGTCCGAGAGGGAGATGCCGATGAGGGCGGTGACGCCGAGGCCGAGCGAGGCCGCGTTCACCGTGGCGCGGTAGCCGGTGATGACCCCGGCGGCCTCCAGCCGGTTGATGCGGTCGGTGACGGAGGGGCCGGAGAGCCCGACGAGCCGGCCGAGCTCGGCGTACGAGGCGCGGCCGTTCTCGCGCAGAGCCTGGATGAGCTGCCTGTCCACGGCGTCCATAGGTATGAAGCCTTCCATTGTCCAGCGATACCGCGAGTTTGGGTATAGAATCTAAGGTACACAGGGTCGACGCCCTGTGAATCTTTCAGCAGATCAAAGACGATCTTTCAGGAGTGGTGTTCACCGTGTACACGATCGAGATGGCCTACGCACGCATGCGCGAGCTGCAGGACCTGGCCAACCGCTCGCGTGCCCACCAGCCGACCGCCGCCTCGAAGCGCGCCGCGAAGAAGCGCGCCAAGAAGCGCTAATCAGACGAGAGGGCTCCACCGAGCTCTCCCTCCCACCGGCGGTACAGCTGGTGCGGCACTCCCGCCGCGTCCAGCACCCGCCCGGCGACGAAGTCCACCAGATCCTGGATGTGCGTCGCCCCCGCGTAGAACGCCGGAGAGGCGGGCAGCACCACGGCGCCCGCCTCGTCCAGCGCCACCATGTGCTTGAGCGTCTGTCCGTTCAGCGGGGTCTCCCGCACCGCGACCACCAGCGGACGCCGCTCCTTCAGCGTCACGCTCGCGACCCGCTGCAGCAGGTCCTTCGAGAGCCCGAGTGCCACTCCCGCCACCGCCGCGGTCGAGGCCGGCACCACCAGCATCCCCTTCGCCGGGTACGAGCCGGAGGACGGCCCCGCGGCCAGATCCCCGGCAGCCCAGTACCGCACGTCGTCGAGCCGGTCCGCCACGTCGAACGTGCCCGGCTTCCCGTCGGCGCCCCGCGCCAGCCAGGCCGCCAGGTCCTCGCGCCAGTGCGCGTCGCGGAAGGCGATCCCCGTCTCGTCGAGCAGCGTCAGCCGCGAGGCCCGCGACACGACGAGGTCGACGCTCTCCCCCGCGTCGAGCAGCCCCCTCAGTACGGCGGCGGCGTACGGCGTACCCGACGCCCCGGAAACCCCCACGATCCAGGGGGTGCGCTTGCCGTCGTTCATGCCGTCGAGCCTATCCGCCGGGCCTAGGGCGTGAGCCCGCGGACCAGCAGGTCGAGCAGGGCGCACACGAAGAGGCTGATCCCGATGAAGCCGTTCGTCGTGAAGAACGCCCTGTTCAGCCGGGACAGGTCGTGCGGCTTCACGATCGTGTGCTCGTAGCAGAAGGCGACGACCACGATCACGAGACCGACCCAGAAGAAGAGGCCGGCGTCCGTCGCCAGGGCGTACCAGACGAGCAGGCCGGTCGTCACGACCGCCGAGACCCGGGCCCCCCACAGCGCCGCCGGGACGCCGAAGCGGGCCGGGACCGACATCACGCCGTGCGCCCGGTCCGCCTGCACGTCCTGGCAGGCGAAGATCAGGTCGAAGCCGCCGATCCAGATGCCGACCGCGAGGCCCAGGATGACCGCGTCCCAGGACCACTGGCCGGTCACCGCGAGCCAGGCGCCGATGGGCCCGATGGACTGCGCGAGGCCCAGGATGGCGTGCGGGAAGTTCGTGAACCTCTTCCCGTACGGATAGACGACCATCGGGATGACGGCGAGCGGCGCGAGCGCCAGGCACAGCGGGTTGAGGAGGGCGGCGGCGCCGAGGAAGACGACGACGGCGATCCCGGCCCCGGTCCACGCCGAGCGCACCGACACCGCACCGGTCACGATCTCCCGGTTCGCGGTCCGCGGATTACGCGCGTCGATCTCGCGGTCGATGATCCGGTTGCAGGCCATGGCGAAGGTCCGCAGACCCACCATGCAGACGGTGACGAGGAACAGCGTCCACCAGTGGATGTTCCGGTCCAGCTGGAACATGGCGGTGAGGGAGGCGATGTAGGCGAAGGGCAGCGCGAAGACCGAGTGCTCGATCATCACGAGCCGCAGGAAAGCCTTGGTGCGGCCCGGCTGGGCGCCGGGCACGGCCGCGGTGGTCACAGCCCGTACTCCTTCCAGCGGCGGTCCACCAGGGCCGCCGTCGCCGGGTCCGACTCCACCATGTCCGGCCAGCCGCCGTCCCGGGTGTAGCCCTCCTCGGGCAGCTTCTTCGTCGCGTCGATACCGGCCTTGCCGCCCCAGAACTGCTGGTAGGAGGCGTGGTCGAGATGGTCGACGGGCCCCTCGACGACGGTGAGGTCGCGCGCGTAGTCGGTGTTGCCGAGAGCCCGCCACGACACCTCGTGGAGGTCGTGCACGTCGCAGTCCTTGTCGACCACGATGATCAGCTTGGTCAGCGACATCATGTGCGCGCCCCAGATGGCGTGCATGACCTTCTGCGCGTGCTTCGGGTACTTCTTGTCGATCGAGACGATCGCGCAGTTGTGGAAGCCGCCCGACTCCGGCAGGTGGTAGTCGACGATGTCCGGCACGATGATCTTGAGGAGCGGCAGGAAGAACCGCTCCGTGGCCCGCCCGAGCGGCCCGTCCTCGGTCGGCGGACGGCCGACCACGATCGACTGCAGCAGCGGACGCTTCCGCATGGTGATGCAGTCGATCTTCAGGGCAGGGAAGGGCTCCTGCGGCGTGTAGAAGCCGGTGTGGTCGCCGAAGGGACCCTCCGGCAGCATCTCGCCGGGCTCCAGCCAGCCCTCGACGACGACCTCGGCCTGGGCCGGGACCTGGAGCGGGACGGTCTTGCAGTCCACCATCTCGATCCGCTTGCCCTGCACGAAGCCGGCGAAGAGGTACTCGTCGATGTCACCGGGCAGCGGGGCGGTGGAGGCGTACGTGACGGCCGGCGGGCAGCCGAAGGCGATGGCGACGGGCAGCCGCTCACCGCGCTCGGCGGCCACCGCGTAGTGGTTGCGGCTGTCCTTGTGGATCTGCCAGTGCATGCCGATGGTGCGCTTGTCGTGCCGCTGGAGCCGGTAGAGCCCCAGGTTCCGCACACCGGTCTCGGGGTGCTTGGTGTGGGTGAGGCCCAGGTTGAAGAACGAGCCGCCGTCCTTGGGCCAGGTGAAGAGCGCCGGGAGGAGGTCGAGGTCGACGTCGTCCCCGGTGAGGACGACCTCCTGCACGGGAGCGTCCTTCACCTTCTTCGGCGGCACGTGGACCATCGAGCCCAGCTTCCCGAAGGCCTCGCGGACCCCGACGAAACCGTGCGGCAGCTCCGGCTTGAGAAGCCCGCCGATCTTCTCGCTGATCTCGCCGTACGACTTCAGGCCGAGGGCCTTGAGGAGGCGGCGGTCCGTGCCGAAGACGTTCATCGCGAGGGGCATCGAGGAGCCCTTGACGTTCTCGAAGAGAAGCGCCGGACCTCCCGCCTTGTTCACCCGGTCGACGATCTCCCCGACCTCCAGGTACGGGTCGACTTCGGCCTTGATGCGCTTGAGGTCGCCTTCGCGCTCCAGGGCCCTGAGCAGCGAGCGGAGATCGTCGTAAGCCATAGGGGCCAGTATCGGTCACGGGCTAGGCTTGACCTGTCACCGGGGCCGTCGCAACGGGCCCCGCCGCTGCTTCCAGGGGGCCGTCCCACATGCTCAGGGCACTGCTGTACATCCTGCCGCTGGCGCTGACGATCTACGCCTTCATCGACTGCCTGAACACCCCCGAGGACGAGGTCAAGCACCTGCCGAAGGTGGTCTGGGTCATCATCATCCTGCTGTTCTGGATCGTGGGCCCGATCGTGTGGTTCGCCGCCGGCAAGCTGCGCCGCGCACCGGCCGGAGGCCGTACGCCCTCCGAGTGGCACCGCAACCACCGCCACGAGTGGGTGGCTCCGGACGACAACCCCGAGTTCCTGAAGTCCCTGCGCGAAGAGGCTGCATCTTCCAAAGACGTGAAGGACGAGAACCTCCTCAAGGACTGGGAGGCGGACCTGCGCCGCCGCGAGGAGGAACTGAAGCGGCGCGAGCAGGACGAGGACAAGGGCGAGAGCTGATGGAGCTACGGCTCCTGGCGACCTTCGAGAAGGTGGCCGACGTCCTCTCCTTCACCAGGGCGGCGGCCGAGCTCGGCTACGCCCAGTCGAGCGTCACGAGCCAGGTCCGCGCCCTGGAGTCCTCGCTCGGCGTCGACCTCTTCGAGCGTCTCGGCTCGCGCATCCGCCTGACGGAGGCCGGCGAACGGCTGCTCCCGTACGCCCGCCGGATGGCGGACCTCGCGGACGAGGCGCGTACGGCGGTGGCGGCCACGGCGGAACCGTCGGGCCCGATAGCGGTGGGCACGATGGAATCCCTGACCTCCTACCGTCTCCCACCCCTCCTGGAGTACTTCCACCACCGCTACCCGAAGGTCCGCCTGACCCTCCGCCCCACCCTCGGCGACGAGACCCGCCAGGCCCTCCGCCAGGGCACGTACGACGTGGGTTTCCTGATGGAGCCGGAGACGGAGCACGAGGGCCTGGAGTCGGAGGTCCTGGCACCGGAGCCGCTGGTCCTGGTGGCGGGCCCGCACCACCCCCTCACCTCTCGTACGGATCTGACGAACGCGGCCCTGGCGGGGACGCAGCTCCTGGGCACCGAGCCGGGCTGCACGTACCGCGACCTGTTCGAGGCGGAGCTGCGGGAGTGGGCGCCGCCGTTCATGGAGTTCGGCACGATCGAGGCGACGAAGCGCGGGGTGGCGGCGGGCCTGGGGGTGGCGCTGCTGCCGAGGGTGACGGTCGAGGAGGAACTGGCGTCGGGGACCCTGGTCGAGTTGGCGTGGAAGGCCCCGTTCACGCTCTTCACGCAGCTCGCGTGGCGGCGGGGGAAGCGGCTTCCGGCGCATGTGCGGCTGTTCGTGGAGCAGGCGCGACGCCTTGTGTCCGAGCAGCGAGGGTGACCTTGAGGCTGGCGAGCACGATCAGCGGGACGCCGAGCGCCTGGACGAGCCCGATGTGATGCCCGTACACCGCCCAGTCGACGCCCATGGCGACGGCGGGGTAGGTGAAGGCGAGGACGGCGATCTTGGCGGTGGGCAGCTTGGCGTAGGCGGCGTACATGAGTACGTACATGAGCCCGGTGTGGATGAACCCGAGCCCGACGAGCCAGCCCCAGCCGCCTCCGCCGACGCCTCCGAAGTCGACGAAGGGCAGCAGCAGCGGCATCCCCACCAGCACCTGGACGAGGGCGATGAGATGGGGCCGTACGCCGGTGATGCGCTTGGTGACGAAGGTGGCGAGGGCGTAGAGGACGGCAGCGGCGAGGGCGAACCCGAGCCCGGCGAGGGAGGCGGTGTCACCGGGCCGCACACCGGACACGAGCACGAGCCCGCCGAAGGCGAGGGCGAGCCATCCCAGCTTGGCGGCGGAGATCCGCTCCCTCAGGAAGAGAGCTCCGAGCAGCACGAGGAAGAACGGCTGCGTGTGGTAGACGACGGTGGCGAGGGAGATGGAGGTGGCCCGGTAGGCCTCGAAGAGGAACACCCAGTTGAAGACGATGAACACCCCGCCGAGCGCCGCGAGCCCCAGCTTCTTCGCCGTGAAGCCGTGCCCCGTGAAGAACCCGCGGGCGAGGCTGTAGACCCCGAGCGCGAGGGCCCCGAAGAGGCACCGGAAGAACACCACCTCGAAGGGTGAGGCCCCGGACTCGACGACGAAGACGCCGAGGGTGCCGGAGAGCACCATGGCGAGGGTCAGTTCGAGGGTTCCCCTGGTCTCGTTTCTCATGGGAACGACGCTACGAAGGGGGCGGGGGACGGGTCCACGCCCGACTGGGGCGTCCTCCCGATGGGGGCGATCGGCACAGCCGATGGAGGCCCGGAATACCTCCGGAAAAAAGGGAGTTGGCACCGGACACCCCTTGGTTCCCTTGGCCCCCTTGAACCCGGAGCAGACATGACCGCCGAAGACCGCTCGTTCCTCTTCGTCCTGGGCAGCTCCCGCCCGGACGGCAACTCCGAGATCCTGGCCCGCGCGGCCGCCGCGCACCTGCCGCCGGACATCCCGCAGCGCTGGGTGGACCTGAACGAGCCGGCCCTGCGCGACTTCCAGGACGGCCGGCACGAGAGCACCGGCCGGCAGACCGACGAGGCGGAGGAGGAGCTGCGGCGGGCCACGGTGGAGGCGACCGACATCGTGATCGTCTCGCCCCTGTACTGGTACAGCCTCTCCGCCCAGACCAAGCGCTACCTGGACTACTGGTCGGGCTGGTTGAACGTCCCCGGCTCGGACTTCAAGGAGCGCATGGCGGGCGGCACGCTCTGGGGGGTGACGGCGATGGCCCACGACGAGCACGAGGTCGCGGACGGCCTGGTGACGAGCCTGAACCATTCGGCGGCCTACCTGCGAATGCACTTCGGCGGAGTCCTGAAGGGCACGGCCTCCCGCCCGGGCCAGATCCGCGAGGACGAGCAGGCCCTGATCCGCGCGAAGACCTTCTTCCACCAGGAGACCCCGCTGGCCCGCTTCCCGTACGAGGAGGAGACCGCCGCCCTGGCGTGAGGGCCCGGTCGCCGTCCCGCGCCTTGACCCCACGCCCGCGAGATTGCCGGTGCGGTGTTGTCAGAGGTAGGTCACCTGGAGGACGTATCCGCATTCGTAGCGCGGGACGAGAAGGAAGACGAACATCCCGCCCGGAACCCGCACGTGTTCGCTCCTGGGGTTCTCCCCCTGGAACAGGGTGCCGTCGAGGTAGAGGGCTTCCGCTGCCCTGATCAGCTCATCGGCTCGCTTCTCCACCTCGGCGACGAAAGCCGGCGGGGCGCCCCCGACGACGTACTCCTCGCTGGGGTCGTACTCCCACCTCCAGCTCACCCGCCTACCGCCTTGTGGGCGGCACGGACGATGTCCCCGGCCGCTCGTACGTACCGGCGACTCTCCTCCGGGTCCTCGGTGATCTGGGCCAGGTATTCGGCGCGACGCAGTTCGCGGGCGACGTCGGGGAACCGTTCGATCTCGATGACGGCAGCCCACTGGATCAGGAACATGCGCAGGGGGGTGATGCCACTCTGCTCGATGGCCTCCGTCACCGCCGCGCGCTGGCTGGTGTCCATCTCGGGCAACCGCTCGGGAGCAACGACCGCGAGGGCTGCCCGCAGCGCTGCGGGAGTCTGCTCGGGGCGCGGGATGAGTTCTCCGGTCCAGTCAGGCTGTGTCGTCACCATGTCCTCCAAGGGGTGCCCCGGCCAGCGTAACCAGCCGGGGCACAGCCCGCGCCGACCGCAAGTCGATCCAGGCGGAGACCACGAGGAGCGTGGCCGTACGGCTGTGGCGTCTCGCGGGCAGGACGCCGGGTGACCGAGATGTCGCGCCCCCGGAAAGGAAGAGGACGGGGACGCTACTGGTCCGGGGCAGAGCCGCGTGAAAAAGTAGCCGCCCGGCCTGTCTGCAAACCGAACAAGGACTCCTATGACCGACGTAGCGCGCGTACGGCCCTGGGTGGCGGGCGGCATGGCGGTGGCCGTCATCGCGGTGGTGGTGGGCTTCGGGTACGACATCCTCACGGACCTCCGGGGCGGCGGCCGGTCCCCCCTCCACGTGTCCGACGTGGAGGGAGTGTGGATCGCCGCCGAGGATGACGGCGCGCGACTGGTCGTCCGAGGGGACGGCTCGGCCGAGCTGACGCGGGAGGCTCAGGCCGACCTCTGCGGCGGGGCGCCGAGGCCCGAGCCCCGGGCGATACCGGCGACTTGGAACTTCGGCGACTCCGACGACCCCCGGCTGATGAATCTGGAAGTCCGGGATCCCGACTCCGCCGATCCGTGCTGTTTCGATCTCACCGTCGACGGCTCGGGTGCGCGGGCGCGTGTCTCCGGCGTCAGCGTCGGCGCCGGCTCGATCTCCGCGTTCGTACGGGGCGACGCCCCGGTCTGACCCGTCACCCCGGCCGCCGCCTCACGGACGCGCCGGATGGCACAGGCACCCGCACACGAGGTAGCGGACTCCCGGTACGCCGCTGTCGCGGGGCACGTGGTCGCGGCAGCGGTCGTGGCGGCCGATCATGCAGCGCGGTGAGCGGAACTCCGGTTCGGGCGTGAGGGCGTGGGCCAGGAGGGAGACGGTGACCACGTCGGCGATCTCCGGCGTCACCCACCAGCCGTCGCCCGCGCGGTCGCGGTGCGGGCCCTCGTGTCCCACCGTGCGCACGCAGACCGAGCCGCCCCACACCGGGCGTACGACCTCCGCGACGGCGTACACGGAGCGCCGGGCCCCGCAGCGGCTCATCGGGCGCTCCCGACGGCGTGGATGTTGCGGCGGTCGACGTTCACCCCGACCGTGGCCAGCCACAACGCCCTGCGGCGGCGCCGCTGCGCGGTCCGCGTGCGGTGCCTGCCGGTGGGCGGGAGGGTCAGCGTGAGCAGCCAGAGGAGGAGGGGGACCAGGGGGTGCGCGATAAGGTTCCGCACGTCATCAACTCCGTTGGTAGTTGGTGGCCATGCCCCGGGAGGTCTAGCCACCTCGCCGGGGTCTTTGTGTCATACGACCTTACGAGGCATGTATAGCTCTGCATAGCTCACTACTGGTTAGCACAGGTCTTCGATGCTTACGTTGGTCGTGTGACCGACCGCAGAGAGATCCCCGAGTTCAACCCGCAAGGCCCCCAGCTGGTCTACGTCGCGGTGGCCGATCACATCGCCGCCCGCATCGCGGCCGGAGAGCTGGCCGCAGGCGCCCGTCTGCCCGCCGAGCGGGACCTCGCCAAGGAGTACGGCGTCGCCTACCTGACCGTCCGCCGCGCAGCCGGAGTCCTGCGCGAGCGCGGCCTGATCCTCACCGTTCACGGCAAGGGGACCTTCGTCGTCGACCCGCTTCCGACCGACGAGGGCCACCAGCAGGTGTGACGGCCCGGGTCCGTCGGGGAAGCCTTCCCGCATGGACCAGGAACAAGACCGCCGGTGGCTCCGCACCGCCCTCGACGAGGCCCGCACCGGGCTCGCCGAGGGCGGGATCCCCATCGGCGCCGCCCTCTACGGCGCCGACGGCGCCCTGCTCGGGCGCGGGCACAACCGGCGCGTGCAGGACGGGGACCCCTCCACGCACGCCGAGACCGACGCCTTCCGGGCCGCCGGCCGGCAGCGCTCGTACCGGGGGACGACGATGGTCACCACCCTCTCGCCCTGCTGGTACTGCTCCGGGCTCGTGCGGCAGTTCGGGATCTCGCGGGTGGTCGTCGGGGAGGCGGAGACCTTCCACGGCGGGCACGACTGGCTCGCGGAGCACGGCGTCGAGATCGCCGTCCTCGACGATCCCGAATGCGTCGCGCTGATGCGGGAGTTCATCGAGAAGAACCCGGCGCTGTGGAACGAGGACATCGGTGATGAGTGAAGCCGACCTGCCCGTCATCGACCTGACCCGCGATCCCGCACCCCAGCTCCCCGCCGTCGACCGCGCCCTGCGCGAAGCCGGGTTCCTTCTCGTCACCGGGCACGGGGTGGATCCCGGGCTGCGGGCCGCCATTCGGGAGACCGCCCGCGCCTTCTTCCACCTCCCGGCCGCCGTCAAGGAGCCGTACGCCGTGCGCGTCGGCGGGCGGGGGTGGCTCGGGCCCGGGGCCGAGGCCAACGGGTACGCGGAGGGGACGGCGACCCCGCCCGACCTGAAGGAGTCGCTCTCCTTCGCGGCCGAGGAGCCCACCGGGGATCCCGCGGTGGACGCCGAGTGGTTCCTGCCCAACACGTGGCCCGCCGAGGTGCCCGAGCTCAGGCCGCTGGTCGAGACCTACCTGGGCGCCATGAAGTCGCTCTCCGACCGGGTGCTCGATCTGCTCGGTGTCGCGCTCGGCGAGGAGCGCGACTTCTTCACCCGGCACACCGGGCATCCCACCTTCGGCTTCAACATCAACTGGTACCCGGGGCGCGAGCGGACCGGTGATCCGGAGCCCGGGCAGTTCCGCATCGGACCGCACACGGACTTCGGCACGGTCACCGTCCTCGACCGGGAGGCGGGGAAGGGGGGACTTCAGGTGTTCACCGACGGTGCCGGGTGGCAGGACGCCCCGTTCGACCCGGCCGCGTTCACCGTCAACATCGGCGATCTGATGGCGGGGTGGACCGGTGGGCGGTGGCGGTCCGGGCGGCATCGTGTGCTGCCGCCGCCGGCCGACGCGCCCGCCGAGGAGCTGATGTCGCTGGTCTACTTCTACGAGTGCACGCCAGGGACGACCATCCACGGCATCGAGTCGCACGCGTACCTGCGCGGCCAACTCGACGCCATCGCCGCCGAGTGACGCTCCCCGGACTACTGCCAGCCGAAGTCGTTGGTGCCGGTGCCGGTGTCGCCGGTGACGGACTGGGCCGACACCACGGTGTCCTGGGCGGCCTCCGCGGCCACCGTGGGGAGCAGGAGGGCGGCGAGGGCGCAGACGAGAACCGCGGTGGTCCGGACGGGACGGATGCTGCTGGTCATGGGAGGCACCTTTCAGGGGTGATACGGAGTGGGAACGGGTCCGGCCTCGTACCCCGCGGTGGTGCGGGCCGGTGGTCGCCTCCGGAGCTCCTCGCCCCTTCGGCACGTCCTACTCTGCTCGGCCGGACGGGCCTCGGGTAGGCCTGCCGGGTGGCCCCAAGAGGCCATGACCCAATGGGGCCAGGAAGGCGGCCTCGGCCCGCCGCAGCCGCCAGCCGGTGAAGCCCGGGTGCCGGCTGAGGAGCCGCTCGCAGAGCGCCGCCGTACGGGCCTCGGCCTGGGCGAGCGAGTCCGCGAGGAGGTAGACCCCGAGGACGGGGCCGCGTGGCCCGTTCGCATGGGCGCTGACGTGCTCGACCCCCTCCTCGGGGCGGGCGAGCCCCAGCGCCCTGGCGGCGGCGTCGCAGGGCATCAACATTCCGGCGGGCGAGGCGAGTTGGGCGTGGATCAGGTACATGGGAACCAGAGTGTCAAGCCGGGACCCGATTCCACGACAACTCCCGGTGGCCCCTTCATGCCCTGGACGGAAACGTCCAACCTCCCCTCCCGTCCACCATGATCACGAACGTCGTGCGACGATCCCTGTGATCAACCATCGTGCGAGGGGGGGCCTCCAGGATGCTCACGCTGTTGGGACTGGACCAGAAGACCGAATCCGTCTACCGCGCCATGCTGGCGTATCCGGGCGACGGAGTCGTCGCCATCGGGACGAGGATCGGGTTCGCGGAGGAGGACGTGAGGGGAGCGCTCGACCGGCTCAGTGAGATCGGCCTGGTCCGCTCCTCGTACGACTCCCCCGGGACGCTGCGCGCGGTGAGCCCGGACGTCGGTCTCGAGCTGCTGCTCGCCCGGCAGCAGGCCGAGCTCCTCGCCCAGCAGCAGCGGGTCGAGGAGAGCCGCGCGGCCGCCGCGCAGCTCATCGCCGAGTACACGCAGCTGCGGCCGCAGACCGCCGAGCCGGGGGTCGAGCACCTGATCGGCCTGGACGAGATCCGCGACCGCCTGGCCTCGCTGCACCGGCAGGTCCGGGAAGAGGTCATGATCTTCGCGCCCGAGGGCGCGCAGTCGCAGGACAACCTGGACGCCTCGAAACCGCTGGACGTCGCCCTGCTCGAGCGCGGGGTCCGGATGCGGACCGTCTACCTGGACAGCATCCGCAACAGCCCGCACACCATGGCGTACGCGGAGTGGCTCGGCACGCTCGGCCGGCAGGCCCGTACCGTCCCCACGCTGCCCGTACGGCTGATCATCATCGACCGTGCGACCGCGGTGATGCCGGTCAGCAGTGACGATTCGGCGGCCGGCGCGGTGGTCATCACCGGCCAGGGGACCGTCACCGCGCTCTGCGCCCTCTTCGAGACGGTGTGGGAGGGCGCGAAGCCGCTGGGCGAGCCGGTGACCGAGGAGGACGGCGAGCTCACCGACACCGAGGCCACCACGCTGCGGCTGCTCGCGAGCGGCCTGACGGACGAGGCGATCGCCAAGCGTCTCGGCGTCTCCCACCGGACCGCCCGCCGGACGGCGACCCAGCTCATGGAGCGCCTGGGCGCGCGCAGCCGCTTCGAGGCGGGCGTGCGCGCGGTCCAGCGGGGCTGGCTCCGCTAGGAACCGGCCGGGAAGACGGAGGGGGCGGGGCGGGAGTCGTCTCCCGCCCCGCCCCGCACCTCTCCGGGGTCCTACTTGCCGTCCCAGTCGCCGGCGACCGGGATCATGCCGTCCCCGCCGAAGTTGAACTCGTAGTCGGCGACGTTGTTCGTGTTCTGGTTGTTGATCGAGAAGACGTGGGTGCTCGGCAGCCAGACCGCGACCGTGTCCTTGCCGTCCCGGTCGAAGTCGCCCACGACCGGCTTGTGGCCGACGGTGCCGTACACGAACTCGTAGTCGTTGCCGCCGGCGTTCGGCGCGTTGCGGAGGTGGACCTTGCGGGTGGCGGGGTCGTACATGCCGATTCCGCTTCCGCCGATGCCGTCCCAGTCGCCGGCCAGCGGGATCATGCCGTCGTCGCCGTAGACGAAGACCTTCTCGGCCGCGCCGGCGGTGTTCGAGTTGCGCAGGTAGAAGGTGTGGTTCGAGGGGCGCCAGACGCCGATGGTGTCGGTGCCGTTGCCGTCCCAGTCGCCGACGACCGGGATGTCGCCGAGGCTGCCGAAGCTGACCTCGTAGCTGTTGCCGCCGGCGTTGGGCGAGTTGCGCAGGTAGAAGGTGTGCGTGGCCGGGTCGAACATGCCGACGCCGTCGCCGCCGACACCGTCCCAGTTGCCCGTGAGCGGCTTCATGCCCGTGGCGCCGAAGACGAAGTCGCCCGCGTCGTTGCCGCCCGCGTTCGCGGTGTTGCGCAGGTGGAAGTAGTGGTTCGACGGGTCCCACATGCCGATGCCGTCCTGGCGGGCGAAGACCGGGTCGGCGGGGTCGGAGCCGAGGCCGACCTGGGGGCCGCAGTTGGGCCACTGGTTCTCGCCGTACGTGTCGAGGAGCTTCTCGCCGACGAGGATCTGCTCCTCGCGGGTCGCCTGGTGGGGGTACGCGGCGTACTGGGTGCCGCCCATGGACTGCCAGGTGCTCAGGCTGAACTGGATGCCGCCGTAGTAGCCGTTGCCGGTGTTGAGGGACCAGTCGCCGCCGCTCTCGCACTGGGCGAGCTTGTCCCAGGTGGCGACGGAGGCCGCGGTGGCCTGCCCGGTGCCGAGCGCCAGGGAGGCGAGGAGGGTGCCCGCGGCGAGGGCGAGCGTGGACAGACGGGAGGAAAGGGAGTTCATGGCGGGACCTCGGTGCGTGGGAGAGAGGGAGGAGGCAGGGGGCGGCGGCGCCGGGACGGGGGGCCCGGCGCCGCCGTGAGGGCCTGTCGGGCAGGCCCTGCGGGTCCTACTTGCCGTCCCAGTCGCCGGCGACCGGGATCATGCCGTCTCCGCCGAAGTTGAACTCGTAGTCGGCGACGTTGTTCGTGTTCTGGTTGTTGATGGAGAAGACGTGGGTGTTCGGCATCCACACCGCGACCGTGTCCTTGCCGTCGCCGTCGAAGTCGCCCACGACCGGCTTGTGGCCGACGGTGCCGTACTGGAACTCGAAGTCGTTGCCGCCCGCGTTGGTGGCGTTGCGCAGGTAGACCATGCGGGTGGCCGGGTCGTACATGCCGATGCCGTCCGCGCCGACGCCGTCCCAGTCACCGGCCAGCGGGATCATGCCGTCGCCGCCGTAGACGAAGGACTTGTCCGCCACACCGCTGGTGTTGGAGTTCTTCAGGTAGAAGGTGTGGTTCGACGGACGCCACACGCCGACGGTGACCGTGCCGTTGCCGTCCCAGTCGCCCATGACCGGGATGTCGCCGATGCTGCCGAAGTTGACCTCGTAGCTGTTGCCGCCGGCGTTGGCCGAGTTGCGCAGGTAGAACATGTGGTTCGACGGGTCGTACATGCCGACGCCGTCGGTGCCGACGCCGTCCCAGTCGCCGGTGAGCGGGACCATGCCCGTGGCGCCGAAGACGAAGTCGCCCGCGTCGTTGCCGCCCGCGTTCGCGGTGTTGCGCAGGTGGAAGTAGTGGTTCGACGGGTCCCACATGCCGATGCCGTCGCTGCCGCCGTCGATGGCCTTCTTGTAGCGGAGGGCCTTGTAGTCGCCGTTCGGGTGGCCGTCGATGGTGGAGGCGTTGATGGACATGCCGGTGATGTGCTTCACCGGGGTCGAGCCGAAGCTGTAGTACGAGAACGTGGTGTGCGCGGCGTCGTCCCACTTGTCGAAGAGGATGACGTGGTCGTAGTAGCTGTTGAGGACGTCACCCGCCTTCAGCTGGCTGCGGGAGATCTCGTACGTGTCGGTGCTGTTCGCGATGCCGACGGTGTTGAGGCTGTCGGACAGGTGCCAGGCCATCGACACGTAGCCGGAGCAGTCCGTGCGGTAGTACTTGCCGTCGGAGTCGGGGTACGAGCCGCCCTGGTTGTACGTGAGGTTCTTGCCGAGCCAGTACTTGGCACGCTCGATGATCTCGCTTCTGGTGATGTAGCCACCGACCGTCGACGAGGAGACCGTGGCGGCCGCGAGGGTCGTGGTCATGGCGGGCGCGGCGGCCTGGGCGGGGGCGGCGGTGAGGGCGGCGCCGGCGAGGCCCGCGAGGGCGAGGGTGGCGGCGGCGCGGACGACGGAACGGTCGATGGACACAGGTGTCTCCTGGAAAGAGGTGGGAAAGGGGCTGATCCGCTCGGGATCACTTGTCGAGCTGTGCGCCGAGGGTCCGCAGGACGGCGGTGTCCCCTCGGAAGTCGTAGGAGGGCGCGGCGGCTTCGGAGGCCACCTCGTCGAAGTGCAGGAGCGCGAGCTCCCGGCCCTGCTGGACGGCGTAGACGTGGTTGGCCTGGTCGCCGGGGGACGAGAGGCCCTGGACGCCGGTCCAGCGGCGCTGCCAGGCCGTGCCGTCGGCGGTCGTCGCCGTCTGGCGCACGGCGGCGTCCTGGGGCAGGGCGTTCTGCTTCTGGAGTGCGCGGCTGGTGGCCTCGCAGGTGTTCATCGCGTCGACGGTGGCGCGGTACGCGGCCTTCGCGGTGGCCTCGTCGGGGAAGGTGAGGGTGTCCTGGACGGCGATGATGTCGCGGGTGGTGCCGAGGAAGCCCTGCTGGTGCCACGCGGTGGCGCGGTCCAGGGTGACGCACTCGTTGAGCTGGAACTCCCCGACGAGCGGGAGGGACTTGACCTCTCCCATGGGCTTCCACTGCTGGCGGTCGTTGTCCGGGAGTTGGACCGGGTCGAGAGCCGGGGCGGGCTTCCGGTTGCTCGCGGGGGTGCGGGGCGGGGTGCTCTGCGCGACCGTCGGCGGGGTGCTGGGGGGAGTGGCGGCCGGCGCCTTCGTCCGTACGGGAGCGGTCGTTCGTACGGGGTCGGTGGTGGTGGCGGACGGGGCCGCCGTCGTGGCCCCCGGCGTCGCCGCTCCGGTGGTGGCCGGGGCCGCGGCGGAGGCGGTCGGGGCGTCGGTCGCGGAGGCGATGGCCTGCTGGCTCACGCCGTAGACGGCGGCCGCGGCGAGGAGGCCGGCGCCGGCGAGAACGGCGTGGCGGGACCGACGCTTCCGTGACATAGACATGACAGATCTCCGGTGAGAAGGATGCGCGAGCGGGTTCCGGCGGGAGGCTGGAGCCTCTCGCTCCGCCGGGCTTCCCCGGCGGCGATCACTATCCTGCGCGGCCCCTGCCAGCCGCGGAACACCTTCCGGCTGGCCCCAACGGGCCATGGCCCCTTCTGTCCCGGCGCCACCTCCGAAGCACCCGGTGAAGCACCCGCGAAGCACGCGTCGAAGAGAAGAACGAAAAGCCTGGCTACTTCCCAACACCCTGTCGATATCCTGGACTTGACGATGTGACGGGGCACATCTCGTGGGGAAGCAGGGGGGTTGCGGGTGGACAGAGAGCTGTACGGCCGCGAGGCGGTCCTGGACGACGGCGGGCTCGTCGCGCGGCTCGTCGGGCTCACCGCCAAGGGGGCCGCGCGCGTCGCGTACGAGCACGGCGACGACCCGCCGGTCACCGTCTTCACCGGCGGGCGCGGCATGGGGAAGACCGCCCTGCTCAAGGAGGTCCGCAACCGCTACAAGGGCTACACCCCGCTCGCGTTCCTCGACTGCGCCCACATCGAACCGCCCGCCGACCACGGCCCCGGCTGGACCCCGGTCACCGGCGCGCTCGCCGAACTGGCCGTGCAGCTGTCGCCGAAGGTCCTCGGTGCCCGGCCCGTGCGGTTCCCCCGGCTCTCCCTCGGCCTGGTCGCGGTCGCCGCGCTCGGCTGGTCCCAGGAGGACGACGAGCGGGCCCGGCGCGACCTCCAGCGGCTCGGGCCGCTCCTCGCGACCGTCGACGCGACCCGCGGCGCCGCCGCCAACTGGGTCGGCAAGGTCCTCGCCAAGCTCGCCGCCACCTTCGCCGACGCCGCCGTCCCGCTCGCCGGACTGCTCGCCGAGGCGACCGTGGAGACCGTCCTGGAGGAGGTGTTCGGCCGGCTCCAGCGCGCCTCCGAGAGCTGGTACGGCAGCTACCGCAACGCCGGCGGACGCGGCAAGGCCGGACTCCAGCAGCTCGCCGTCGACTTCGAGCAGGGCGGCCGGCGCCGCAGCGAGGCCGAGGCCTTCCTCGTCGGCGCGCTCACCGAGGACCTGCTGACCGCCTACACCGGGCTGCGCCGCGGCAGCCGCGTCGGCAGGCCCCTGCTCCTCCTCGACAACGCCCACGAGCCGCTCGGACGGCAGCTCGTCGAGCCCATCCTGCGCGCCCGCGCCGCCGAGGGCCGCCGCGACAAGGTCGTCGTCCTCGCCGGCTCCCGGATCCGCGACCACGAGGGCCTGCGCCAGGCCGTCCGCACCCGACTGCCGGAGACCGCGCACCGGGCGCCCTGCCCGCGCGGCACGAGCGTCGGCTCCGGCATCCTCGCCGTCGAACTGACCCCGCTCTCCCCCGCCCAGACCCGGTCCGCCTTCGACCGCCACGACCCCGCGGGCCGCACCCCCGCCGAACTCGCCCGCGCCGTCCACCGGCTGACCGGCGGCCGCCCCCTCGGCGTGGCCCTGCTCGGCCAGGCCGTCCGCCAGACCCCCGCCGAGCGGCGGCCCGGCCTCACCCCGGGCCGGCTCCTCGACCTCACCGTCGAGTTACGCGAGGACGCCCCGCCGGTGCCCGTCGCCCCCACCCTCCTCGCCGACCTCCTGCCGGTGCGCCGGCCGGGGCCGTACGCCGTCCTCGCCGCGACCCACGACGAGGAGTCCGCCCGGATGCTCGCCCACGCCCGCCTCCAGGCCGAGTCCCTGGACGGGGACGTGGCCCTGCGGGTCCGCGACCAGCTGCGCTCCGAGGACTGGGGCGAGGGCCCCGCCCACTTCGTCGCCGACCCGCTGCTGCGCGCGCTGCTCCTGTACCGGCTCCGCTTCGAGGACGACGACCATCCGCGGTACGCCGCCTGGCACGCCGTCCACGAGACCCTCTACCGGCACTACGGCCCGGCCCCCGGCCCGTACCGCCTCCACCACGCCCTCGCCCTCGGCCGCGCCGAGGAGGCCGTCACCCACCTGCGGGAGACCTTCCCCCGGCAGGACGTCCTCGGCTGGCTCGGCCGGCTCCGGTTCATCGCCGCCGCCCCCCACCCGCGCGAGCGCGACCGGCCCGGACCCGACCCGCGCCGCGCGGTCGCCCTCGGCGAGGAGCCGGCCGCCGCCCTCCCCGACGGCCTCGACGCCGACACCACCGCCCTCCACCTCTCCGTACGGCGCCTGCTGCACGCCGTATGGCTGCTCACCGATCCGCTCGCACTGCCCGACGACGAGGTCACCGACCTGCTCGCGCACGAACTGCGCAGGCTCTCCGGCCGCCATCTGACGGGCAGCGGTTCACTCTGGGACGCGGCGGGCCAGTGGCCGCGCGACATCCGTGCCTGGCGGGAGCTGTCGCTGCCGCCGGCCCGTGAGAACGGAGTCTGACGCCATGCCCGATCCCTTCACCGCCCGGCTCCGCCGGCGCGTCCGCACCCCCCGCCAGAAGCTCGTCGCCTCCCTCGTCACCGCCGCCGTCGTCCTCGGCCTCGGCGGTTACGGCTTCGCCCGGCTCACCGAGCCGGAAAACCGTTCCTGCGCAGCCGGGGTGGCCCGCCCCGCCGACAGCGACGAATGCGTCGGCGTCAACGGCACCGGCCACGACTTCGGCTTCGCCGACCTCAAGGACATCGCCGAGACCATCCGCGCCGAGAACGCCACGCTGAAGGACGGCGAGTACGTCACCGTCGCCGTCCTCCTCCCCCTCACCTCCACCGACGCCGGCATGCGCATCAAGGTCCTGCACGAGGTCCAGGGCGCGTACGCCTACCAGCGCCGGGCCAACCAGGAGTCCAACGGCCGGCGCCCCACCATCCGCCTCGTCCTCGCCAACACCGGCCAGGGCAACGCCCACTGGCGCACCACCGTCGACCAGCTCGTCGCCATGGCCGACGGCCCCGAACGGCTGCGGGCCGTCTCCGGCATCGCCACCTCCTCCACCGAGATGCGCGAGGCCGTCACCGCCCTCACCCGCGCCAAGGTCGCCGTCGTCGGCACCACCATCACCGCCGACGACATCGCCAACGGCCCCGGCGGCAAGCCCTACCCCGGCCTCGCCCGCGTCTCCCCCACCAACAGCGACGAGGCCAAGGCGCTCGCCCACTTCGGCCGGGTCGACGCCGCGAAGGCGCTCCTCGTCCAGGACACCCGCAGCGGCGACCACTACGTCGACACCCTGAAGGCCGCGTTCGCCGCGTCCCTGAAGAACGCGCCCCTGGAGCCCCAGGAGTTCACCTCCGCCCCGGACCCCACCCAGGAGGGCACGACCGCCAACACCTTCACCAACATCACCCACCTGATCTGCGACACCCGCGCCGAGACCGTCTTCTTCGCCGGCCGCCACACCCAGCTGCGCCAGTTCATCAACGCGCTCGGCGACCGCGGCTGCGTCGACCGCGCCTTCACCGTCCTGACCGGCGACGAGGGCTCGTACCTGGGCGCGGACAAGAAGCTCGACCGCAAGGCCCTCAAGGGCAAGCTGACCGTGCGGTACGCGTCCCTGGCCCACCCCGACGCCTGGAAACCGGCGCCCGGGCGGAAGGTCCCGGCGACGGGCGGCTCCGAGCAGGCGTACGCGGACTTCGTGGCGGACATCGCCAAGGCCGCCCCGAAGGACGGTCCGGTGGCGCTCGCGGACGGCCAGGCGATCATCGCGTACGACGCCATGGCGACGGCGGTCCACGCGATCCGCCAGGCCACCCCCGAGGGTGCGGCCTATCCGGCGAAGGAGGACGTCGGCACGCAGTGGCCGCAGGTCAAGGGCTCACTGCGGGTGGAGGGCGCGAGCGGCTGGATCTGCCTGGACAACTACGGAAACCCGTACAACAAGGCGGTCCCGATCGTGGAACTGACCCAGGACGGCACACAACGCTTCGTCCAGACGGCCTGGCCGGAGGGCCACCCCCCGACGGACACCTGCCTGCCCCCGAAGCGGGGGTGAGCCTACGGCTACCACTTGGGCCAGGGCTCTTCGTCCCGGGCGTACAGGTCCCGCAGGTGCTGCCACCGCTCCGGCGACCAGTCACGCCAGTCCGTGGGGTGACCGGCAAGCGCGGCGCGCAGCCGCTCGAAGTGCTCGTGCCACCCCGCCAGGCAGTCCAGCCGGTACTCCCGCGTCCCACGGAACTCGTTCGTGAAACGCAGCACGGTCGACCCGCCGCCGTCGGACCCCGGCTCCAGATGGAACCGGATCCGCCCGTGCGTCGGGCCGACCGTGTACTCGGCCACGTAATCGGGGTCCCAGGCCGTCACCTGCCCCGAGACCTCGGTGTCACCCGGGAGCGGAGCTCCCTGGTCAGGCACAGTCAGCCAGCGGAGCGTGACCTTCCCGCCCAGCCGCGGCTCCAGCGGATCCGCCTCGCAGAGCCAGCCCGGCAGGCCCTCGGGCGAGGCGACGGCCGCCCAGACCATCGGCATCGGCTGTGGGAGGTCCACGACGAAATGCAGCAGATGCCGGTCGCCGTCGTGGGTCTCGCTCCTGCCCCGGGGGATCTCGCTCATACCTCCAGCGTCACCCCGGGGCAGGCCCGGTGCCAGCTCAGACGCCCGCGTACGAGTGCTTGCTGCTGACGAAGATGTTGACGCCGTAGTAGTTGAAGAGGAAGCAGGCGAAGGCGATGAGCGCGATGTACGCGGCCTTACGCCCCTTCCAGCCGGCCGTCGCGCGCGCGTGCAGGTACGCCGCGTAACCGACCCACGTGATGAAGGACCAGACCTCCTTGGCGTCCCAGCCCCAGTACCGGCCCCACGCGTCGCCGGCCCAGATCGCACCGGCGATGATCGTGAAGGTCCAGAGCGGGAAGACGGCCGCGTTCACCCGGTAGGCGAACTTGTCCAGCGAGGCCGCGGCGGGCAGCCGCTCCAGGACGGAGCGGGCGAAGGAGCCCGGGTTGCCGCCGGTCGCGAGCTTGTTCTCGTACGAGTCGCGGAAGAGGTACAGCAGGGTCGCGACCGCGCCGAGGTAGAACACCGCGCCGCAGAAGATCGCGGTGGAGACGTGGATCCACAGCCAGTACGAGTCCAGCGCCGGGACCAGCTGGTCGCTGGGGGTCTTCAGCCAGGTGACGGCCATGCCCAGGTCGAGCAGGACGGTCGTGACCAGGGGGAGGCCGATCCAGCGGACGTTCTTCTTCGCGACGAGGAAGCCGAGGTACGCGCCGACCGCCACCGTCGAGAAGGTGGTGGAGAACTCGTACATGTTGCCCCAGGGGGCCCGCTGCACGGAGAGCGCCCGCGAGACCACGCCCGCCGCCTCGATCGCGAAGGCGAGGACGGTGAGCGAGACGGCGATACGGCCGTACAGGTCGCCCTTGACCGTGCCGCCGGCCGCGCCGGGACCGTCCGGCACGTCACGGCTGCCGGCCGAGGAGCGCGTGACGACCTTCGGCTTGTCGAGGACGGCGGTGCCTCCGCCCTTCTTGACCTGCACGGTCACGGCGGCGGCCGGGGCGCCCGAGGCCTGCTGCGTGAGGGCGGCGGCGGTGCGGCCGACCTTGCTGCGGCTGCCGAACACCCACTCGGCGATGTGGGCGAAGAAGGCCAGGGTGTAGACGGCCATCGAGGAGTAGATGAGCAGGTCGCTCAGTTGCGCCAGGCTCTCGTTGGTCGTCGTGGCGGCGAGGATCACTTGTCGGCCTCTCCAGAAGGGGCAGGGTCTTCCGCGGGTTCTTCCGCGGGTTCCGGTACTGAGGCCGTCGGCGGGGCCTGTGCCGTGAGAGCGAGGGCCAGGTCGCCCAGCTCCTCCGGCAGCTTGGCGGACTCGCTCCGGCCGAGCCCGGCCATCTCGACGACGGTCACGCCGTCCTCACCGCGCACGGCCCGGACCCAGACCCGGCGCCGCTGGATGAACAGCGAACCGGTCAGGCCGGCGATCGCGGCGATCGCACCCGTGAGGGCGAGCCCGTTGCCGGGCTGCTGCGAGATCTGGAAGCTCGCCCACTCCTTGACGTCCTTCTCGAAGGTGATCGAGCCGGCGCCGTCCGGCAGCGTCATGGTCTCGCCCGGCAGAAGGCGGTTGGCCTTGCCGGTGCCGCCCGTGACGTCGAACTGCTTCATCTTGGAGGAATCGAGCTGGTACACGTTCTGCGGCAGGCCGGAGTTCACGCGCAGGTCGCCGTGGAAGCCGGTGAGCGCCATGACGGGGAAGTCGAGCGCGGGGAACTGCGAGAACATCGTGCCCTTGCCGGCGCCCGCGAACGTCGGCACGAAGAAGGCCTGGAAGCCCAGCTGCTCCTTCTTGCCGTTCTTGTCGCGGTAGCCGTCCATGACCTTGATCGCGCCGGTCGACGTGATGTTGTTGTCGATCGGCAGCAGCGGCACGGCGCCGTGGAAGACGGTCTTGCCGCGGCCGTCCTTGACGGTGACCACGGGCGCGTACCCGTGGGCGATCAGATAGACCTTGGAGTCGCCGACCTTCAGCGGCTCGTTGACCTTGATGACCGCCTTCTTGTCGGCGCCGCCCTGCGAGTAGCTGACGGCCGCCTCGAAGGTGCGCGGGGTGCCGCGCTGGGGGCCGTTCTTCTCGTACGTGCCGTTGAAGGACTCCAGCTTGAAGCTGAACGGCTCCAGCTCGTCGACGCCGAACTGGGAGCCGGACTTGAAGTCGTCGTACTGCGTGAGCGTGTTGGAGAAGCCGTCGCCCTCGACGATCAGCTTGCCGCCCTCGGACTTGAAGAGCTGGCCCCAGGCAAAGGCGACGAGCATGACGATCAGGGCGACGTGGAAGGCCAGGTTCCCGGCCTCACGGAGGTAGCCCTTCTCGGCGGCGACCGCGTCGCCCGCCGTGTGGGCGCGGAAGCGGCGGCCCTTGAGGAGGCCGAGCGCGGCCTCGCGGACCTGCTCGGGCTCGGCCTCGGTGCGCCAGGTGGTGTACGCGGGGAGCCGGTCGAGGCGCCGGGGGGCGCCCGGCGGGCGGCTGCGGAGCTGGCCGACGAACTGCCAGCTGCGGGGCAGGATGCAGCCGATGAGGGAGACGAACAGCAGGATGTAGATCGCGGAGAACCACACCGAGCTGTAGACGTCGAAGAACTGGAGCTTCTCGTACAGCGGGGTGAGCGTCTCGTGGGCGGCCTTGAAGGTCTGCACCTTCAGCTCGTCCGCGCTGGTCTGCGGGATGAGGGAGCCGGGGACGGCGCCCAGGGAGAGCATGAACAGCAGGATCAGCGCGACCCGCATGGAGGTCAGCTGCCGCCAGAACCAGCGGATCCAGCCGACGACCCCCAGGGTGGGGCCGCCGACGACGGTGTCCTCCTGGGGGGCGGTCGACAGCTGGGCGCCGGCCGCCTCGTCGGCGGTGCGCCCGGTGTCCGTCGTATCGGTCTTGCTCATGGAACTCAGATCCCCACCGTGAAGCCGCTGGACCAGCCCTGCATCGTGGCCACCATGCTGTCCCACGCGCCCGTCAGGAGCAGGACACCGGTGACGATCATCATGCCGCCACCGATCCGCATGACCCACACATAGTGCTTCTTGACCCAGCCGAACGCGCCGAGCGCCTTGCGGAAGGCGATGGCGGCGAGCACGAACGGTACGCCGAGGCCGAGGCAGTACGCGAAGGCGAGGACCGCCCCGCGTCCGGCGCTGGCCTGCTCCAGGGCGAGGGCGTTGACGGAGGCGAGGGTCGGGCCGATGCACGGTGTCCAGCCGATGCCGAAGAGCGCGCCGAGGAGCGGGGCGCCGATGAGTCCGGCGACGGGCTTCTTGTGGAAGCGGAACTCCCGCTGGGTGAACCAGGGCATCAGGCCCATGAAGAACACGCCCATGAGGATCATGAGCACGCCGAGCACCGTGGTGAGCGTCTCGCGGTACTCCTGGAGCGTCGACCCGAAGTAGCCGAAGAGCGCGCCGCCGGAGACGAAGACGGCGGTGAAGCCGAGGACGAACAGGACGGCACCGGCGGTCATCCGGCCGCGGCGGCTCTCGGCGAGGTCGGTGCCGGTGACCCCCGTCACGTACGAGAGGTAGCCGGGGACGAGCGGGAGCACGCACGGCGAGAAGAAGGAGACGAGGCCGCCGAGCACCGCGAGGGGCAGGGCGAGCAGCAGGGCTCCGCTGGTGACCGTCTCGTTCACGGGCTCACTTCTCCTTGAGAAGGGGCTCGATCATCGACCGGAGCTTCTTCTCGTCGAGCGCCATGAGGGAACGGGCGGCGATCTTCCCCTCCTTGTCGAGGACGACGGTGGAGGGGATCGCCTGCGGGTTGAGCGTGCCCTTGGGGAAACCGAAGAGGATGAGCTTGCCCTGCGGGTCGTAGAGGCTGGGGTAGGGGATCCCGTAGTCCTCTTCGAAGGCGATCGCCGGCTGCTTGTTGGGGTCGCGGGTGTTGAGGCCGACGAACTCGACGTCCTGCCCCTTCAGGTCCTTGGCGACCTTCGCGAAGTGCTTGGCCTCGGCGCGGCAGGGGCTGCACCAGGAGCCCCAGACGTTGAGGACGACGACCTTGCCCTTGAGGTCGGCGACGTCGAGCCGCTTGCCTTCGAGGGTTTCGCCGGCGATGTCGTTGGGGGCCTTGCGCTCGTCCTTGGCGACGGTGGAGATGCCACCCGTGTTGGTCACGAAGTTGGTCTGGCCACCGCCGCCGGACTTGCCGTTGTCGTCGCCGCCGCAGGCCGAGAGCGTGAGGGCGGCGACGGACAGCATTCCGACGGCGACCAGGGTGCGCCGGGTGCGGCGTGGGGCACGGCTAAGGCTCATGTGAAAAGTTTCGCATGGGCGTTTGGGGGATCTTGGGCACCCCCCTACGTGCCCGTAAAGCCCCTTGTCAAGATCGCCTAAGCGGTCGGGGTGGCAGGAGGGGTCGCGGGGGCCGGCCTGAGGAAGGCGTTCCAGCCGCCCTCGGGCTTCTGTCCGACTTCCAGGGAGCGCAGTTTCTCCAGGATCTTCGGGTCCTGGACGTCGAGCCAGTCCACGAACTGCTTGAAGGAGACGAGCCGTACGTCCTTCTTTCCTGCCATTCCCTTGAGCGCCTCTTCGACGGCGTCCATGTAGATACCGCCGTTCCACTGCTCGAAGTGGTTGCCGATGAAGAAAGGCGCGCGATTCGACTCGTACGCGCGCGTGAAGCCGGAAAGGTACGCCTCGGCCGCCTGCTTGCGCCAGCCGGGATAGCGCGACGGCATGCCCTTGGTGGTGTTCTTCGACTGGTTGGCGAGCATGTTGTAGTCCATGGAGAGGACCTCGAAGGAGTGCCCGGGGAAGGGCACGGCCTGGAGCGGCAGGTCCCAGATGCCCTGGCGCTTGGTGGGCCACATCTGGCGGCCGCCGGGCGAGCTGGCGTCGTAACGCCAGCCGAGGCGCTTGGCGGTGGGGAGCAGGTTGTCCTGGCCGAGGAGGCAGGGGGTGCGGCCGCCGACGAGCTCCTTGGAGTAGTCGAAGGGCAGCGGGTCGAGGTCGGTCCAGCCGCTGTTGGTCTTCCACTCGGTGACGAACTTCATCGCCTGGTCGATCTCGCTCTGCCACTGGGCGGGGGTCCAGTTGCCGACGGAGCCGGAGCCGCCGCAGAAGTGCCCGTTGAAGTGGGTGCCGATCTCGTGGCCGTCGAGCCAGGCCTGCCGGACGTGCTTCAGGGTCTCCTTGATGTGCTCGTCGGTGAGGTAGCCGATGTCGGAGGCGCCGACGCGGTTGTTCGGCGGGCGGTAGAGGTCCTTCTTGGATTCGGGGAGGAGGTAGATCCCGGAGAGGAAGAAGGTCATCGCCGCGTCGTTGTTCTTGGCGAGTTCGAGGAAGCGCGGGAAGAGGCCGTTGCCGACCTCGCCGGCGCCGTCCCAGGAGAAGATCACGAACTGGGGCGGGGTCTGGCCGGGTTCGAGCGGGACGGGGGCGTCGGGCTGGTGCGGCTGCTTGCCGGTGTCGGCGGTGGAACCGTCACCGATGAGCCGTGCGTCGTCCTTGGTCGGGGTGGGCGTGCTCGGGTCCGCCGAGACGTCACCCCCCTTGCCGGGTCCGGATCGTCCCGGCTTGTCCTGGTTTGGGGTGCTGCATGCGGCGAGCCCCATCGCCGCGGCGGCCCCAACGCCCGCCCCGAGAAGCCCCCTTCGACTGATCCCGCTGATCCCGCGCATGACATCCCCATTCGCGCTGACGTATGACCGAAACGTCATCCAAACCGACAATGAGTGAGATGCCGGGAGGAACACGGAGGTTCCGGAAAATCGCACAAAAATTTAAGGGCGATCGGATGACATGAACATCATCATCCGATCGCCCTGAACTGTGGCCCTCCGGAACCCCGCTGTCCAGATGGCGGGTTGCCGCGCTGTCCGGACGGCAGGTCACCCCGCTGTCCGGACGTGGCCCTCCGGAACCCCGCCGCCCGTACGCGAACTCCGGAACCCCGCTGTCCGGCCCGCGGGGTAGCGGGCTACGCGCCGAAGGCCTTCGACTTCCCCTTCACCGGCTTCGCGCCCGCGAGGAGGTGCGCCGGGACGAGGTCCCGGGCCGGCTCGCTGTACCCGACCGAGACGATCTTGTCGCCGCGGTACGTGAACGAGGTCAGCGAGGCCAGCGTGCACTGCCGGCGCCGCGGGTCGTGCCAGAGCCGCCGCTTCTCCACGAAGCTGCGCACGATCCAGATCGGCAGCTGGTGGCTGACGCAGACCGCCTCGTGCCCCCGCGCCGCGTCCTTCGCCGCGTCCAGCGCGCCCATCATGCGCACGACCTGCTCGACGTACGGCTCGCCCCAGGACGGCTGGAACGGGTTCGTGAGGTGCTTCCAGTTCGACGGCTTGCGCAGCGCCCCGTCACCGACGCCGAAGGTCTTGCCCTCGAAGACGTTCTCCGCCTCGATCAGCCGCTCGTCGGTAGCCAGATCCAGACCGTGCGTCTTGGCGATCGGCTGCGCCGTCTCCTGCGCCCGCTCCAGCGGCGAGGCCACGACGTACGTGATGTCCCGGCCGGCCAGCGACTCGGCCACCCGGTCCGCCATCTGCCGGCCCAGCTCGGACAGGTGGTAGCCGGCGCGGCGCCCGTACAGCACGCCGTCGGGGTTGTGGACCTCGCCGTGGCGCATCAGGTGGACGACGGTGATGTCCTGGTCACGGGTGTTCTCGCTCATGCCGTGGCCTCCGCGGCGGCACGGGCCGCGGCCGGCAGCGCGGCGGCGATCCGCTCGATCGCCCGCTCGTCGTGCGCGGTCGACACGAACCAGGACTCGAACGCGGACGGCGGCAGGTACACGCCGTCGGCCAGCATCGAGTGGAAGAAGGCGTTGAAGCGGAACGCCTCCTGCTTCTTCGCGTCGTCGTAGTTCCGCACCTCGTCCTCGGTGAAGAACACCGAGAACATGTTGGAGGCGGTCTGCAGCCGGTGCGCCACGCCCTCCTTGGCCAGCGCGCCCGTGACCAGGCCCTGGATCTCCTTCGAGACCGCGTTCACCTTGTCGTACGCGGCCTCGTCGAGCAGCCGCAGCTGCGCGAGGCCGGCGGCGGTCGCGACCGGGTTACCGGAGAGGGTGCCCGCCTGGTAGACCGGGCCCGCCGGGGCCAGGTGCCCCATGACGTCCGCGCGGCCACCGAACGCGGCCGCGGGGAAGCCGCCGCCCATGACCTTGCCGAAGGTCATCAGGTCGGGCTTCACGCCGTCGACGCCGTACCAGCCGGCCCGGCTCGTACGGAAACCGGTCATCACCTCGTCGGAGATGTACAGCGCGCCGTTCTCCCGGCACAGGTCCGCCAGCCCCTGGTTGAAGCCGTCCACCGGCGGGACGACGCCCATGTTGCCCGGCGAGGCCTCGGTGATCACACAGGCGATCTCGCCCGGGTGCGCGGCGAACGCCGCCCGCACCGCGTCCAGGTCGTTGTACGGCAGCACGATCGTGTCCCCGGCCTGCGCGCCGGTCACACCGGGCGTGTCCGGAAGACCGAAGGTCGCCAGACCGGAACCGGCCGCGGCGAGCAGCGCGTCCACGTGCCCGTGGTAGCAGCCCGCGAACTTCACGACCTTCGCGCGCCCGGTGAACCCGCGGGCGAGCCGGATCGCGGACATGGTCGCCTCGGTGCCCGAGGAGACCAGGCGCACCTGCTCGACCGGCTCGATCCGCGCGACGATCTCCTCGCCGAGCGCGACCTCGCCCTCGCCGGGCGTCCCGAAGGAGGTGCCGCGGGCCACCGCGGCCTGCACGGCGGCGGTGACCTCGGGGTGCGCGTGGCCGAGAATCATCGGCCCCCACGAGCAGACCAGGTCGACGTACTCACGACCGTCCGCGTCGGTGAGGTACGGACCGGAACCGGACACCATGAACCGGGGCGTTCCGCCCACAGCCCGGAAGGCACGCACCGGTGAGTTCACGCCGCCGGGCGTCACGAGGGAAGCGCGGTCGAAAAGCGTCTGTGAGACTGGGGCTTCGTATGAATACGGCACTGTGATCCTGACCTGCGAGAACGACTTCGGGCACGACATCGGGAACGGAGGGACGGTGGTGAGCATCCTCTGTATTACGCCGGGGCGCTCCCCCTCCGCGTCTGCGAAACTGGGGCGTCATAGGGATGGCTCACGGAATCCATGGTGTCAGAGGCCACGGCGTTCTTGCGGACAGGTGTTTCACCGTACGAACGCGGGGGAGGTCACTGACACGATGATCGGGTTGCGCGGCGGGGTCGTGTTGCCGAGAAAAAGCAGTCGGGTGGAGATATGCATCGCGGTGGCGGACCGGGCGAGGGGACGGGCGACCTGGGTCCGGAGTCTGCCCGGCGGGGGAGGCACCGGCGCCGGCGTGCGGAGGAACCCACCGCGGCGGAGGGCCGGCCGAAGCCGGAGCCCGCTGCGGAACCGCCCCCTGCGACCGGGGGCCGGAGCTTGGGGGTGACGTACAAGTACTTCGGCGCGCCCAACAGCGCCACGGCGGCCCAGGTCCCGATCTCGATGCGCCCCGAGGAGCTCGGCGGGGACGAGCTCGGCATGGGCGGCATGTTCACCAAGATCAAGCCCGAGACGATAGCGGCCATGGTCCTGACCGGCATCCAGGGCATGCCCCTGCACAAGGTGCCGCCGCTCGAGCTGGTGGTGCTGCACCCGGACTACGCGGTGGTGAAGCTGCCGATGACCGTCGTCGACCCGCTGCGCGGGATCGGCGAGGAGTCGGTCGGCGCGGCCGCCTTCATCTGGTCGACGGTCCCGGACCGCGGCGGCCCGCGCGACGCCTTCGACGTCTACCAGCTCCTCCACGAGTGGCAGGACTTCTCCGTCCGCCTCCACGAGGCCGGACACCAGCCGTACTGTCTGGTCTGGCCGTGAGCCTCTGACGGTCACGGCCGGACCGCGGCCGCGGCCTGCTCGGCGGCCGGCTCACGGGCGGAGGCCAGCCGGTAGGGGACGTCGACGACGTTCTTCATGAACAGCAGACGGGTCTTGAGGCGCAGCGCGCCCTGGTTGTGCAGCGGCCGCCCCCACCAGCGCCCCGCCACGTACTCGGGGACGACCACCGAGATCACCCCGCCCGGAGCAGCTCCGGCTCGGCCGGCAGGAGGGTCTCCCCGAGCCGTCCGGTGTCCAACGGACGACCTACCAGCAGGCGTTTCGCCGCACTTCCAGCTCTCATAAGTGCTGAAGTTAGGACGAATGGTATGTAATGCGCGGAAGCCGCGCCCTGTGGGGGCCGTACACCCCACGGGAGTCCCCCGACGATCGCCTACCAGTCCCCGGCACATCGCCTACCAATCCCCGACGAATCGCCTTACCAGTCCCCGACGAGGAAGGACCTGACGCGTGAGCGGAGTACGCATGACCGGCCGGCCGATGCAGATCGGCGAGGTCGCCGCACGGACCGAGCTGTCGCTGCGGACCATCCGGCAGTACGAGGACAGCGGCCTGGTCGTACCGTCCGCGGCCTCGCCGGGCGGCTTCCCCCTCTACACGGACGCGGACGTGTCCCGGCTGATGGTGGTCCGCCGGATGAAGCCGCTCGGCTTCACCCTCGACGAGACCCGCGAACTCCTCACGGCCGTGGACCGGCTGACGGACGCCGACCTCGAACCGGACGAGCGGGCGGCGCTGGTGGCCCGCGTCCGCCGCTACGAGACGGCGGCGGCGGAACGGGTCGCCGAACTCCGCGCCCAGCTGGCCCGCGCGGAGGAGTTCGCGGACTCGCTCCGCAGCAGCCTCGGCTAGGGCCTGTCCGACAATGCGCGCCGGATCAGGCCGGGTCGTCCGGTGCGTGCGATCGGCGTGCGGCCGGGGACGCCCTCGATTGGGTTCTCCCCTGCTCGAGCGAAGCCGAGAGCTCGGGGAAGGAGCTACTTGGGCGTTTCGGCCGTGCGGCGTGGGGGCACCTCCCGTGCCCGAAGGGCTACGGGGGAGTGCGTGCCGGACGGGCCGGACCCGGCGGGAACTGTCAGACAGGCCCCAGGGCAGGCCCTATGCCTCCAGCGCCTCCGCGAGGACACGGAAGAAGCGGGCGTAGGCGGCGGGGCTGGGCGGGGTCTCCGGGCTCCAGGGCGTCAGACGGACCCCGGCCGGGAGCTCGTACGGCGGGGTCGCGTGCTCCCGCTCGTCGAAGAGGACCAGACCGGGGCGGAGCTCGACGGCCCTGGCCCAGTCGCCGGTGAGCCAGTTGGCGCCGGGCCCGGGGCCGGGGTCGAGGAACCGGAGGCCGAGACCGGCGAGGTGCGCCAGCTCGGGCCAGGCCTGCGGGCGGGCCAGGTGCACCTGCTCGGGCCCGGCCCCGGAGAGCGCGAGGACGGCGAGCCCGGACCGGGCGGCGACGTCGCCGAGGGCGGCCTCGGCGGCGGCGAGTTCACGGACGGCCTCCCGATCGGCCGCCGGGTCCGCTTCGAGCGAGGCGGCGAGCGCGGCGAAGCGCCCGAGGATGGCCGGCAGCGCGAGCTCGTTGCCCACGGACAGCGCGACGAGCGGAACCCCGAGCCGCTCGGCGAGGGCCTCGTCGAGCGCGTAGGGGCTCTTGCCGTCGTAGGTCACGTCGACGATCACCTCGGGCCGCAGCTCCCGCAGCAGCCCCTCGTCCAGGGCGCGCCCCGGCCCGAGGTACGGCACACCGGCCGCCGCGAGGCCGCCCGCCTTGGCCGGATCGAGCCTCTCACCGTCATGCCCGGAGCCGTACACCGCGACCGGCCTCACTCCGAGGTCGAGGAGGGCCGCACCCGCCCGGGCGTACGCGACCACCCGCCGCGGCACGCGGGCCGCCGCCGGCTCCGCACCCCTGTCGTCCGTGAATCCCCATGCCTGCGTTCCGGACATGCGGCTGCTCCCTCCCCGGCCGGAATCTCCCTCGCCCGTCACCTTGGAGGCGTTTCCGGGCCCGCACAAGAGCGCCTCCGAGGCAGCGCGGTCCGGGACTTTGGTCCCGGCCCCCCTGCCGAAAGACCCCCAGGGTGGTGTTAACTGAACAGGTCGGGAGGAAGCAGTAGGAATCACCAGTGCCGTCGTGCACGCGCGCGCCACCTGCCGGGGCGCGCCGGGTACGGGCGGCCCTCACGCCCCTGGAGTGAGCCATGTCCTTGCCCGGCCAGTTCTCGGACCCCCGTGTGATCACGCTCTTCGGCCTGCTCGCCGTCTCGACGGTGGCATGGCTGACGGTGAGCCTGCGCGCCCGGGCCGCCGCGCGCCGCGAACAGGCGGGCACCCCGCTGGAGCGGGTCTGGCACCCGCAGGAGTCGGTGGAGCTGACACCCGCGGAGGAACACGCCTTCGGCCAGGTCGTCTCCCGCCTCACCCTGGGCCAGCCGGGCCGCCTGCGCTGACGGGGCCCGGGGCGCTGTCAGTGCCCCCGCGTACCGTACGGACATGACCGACGACACGTCACGGGTACGGCTCGACGCCTGGTCCGAGGAGGACGCGGGCCTGCTGCGCGCACTGAACGCACCGGAGCTGATGGACCACCTCGGCGGCCCGGAGACCGAGGAACAGCTCGTCCGGCGGCACCGGCGGTATGTGGACCTGAGCGCCGACGACACGGGTGCGGGGCGCATGTTCCGGATCGTGCTGCTGCCGGAGGAGGCCGTGGTGGGCAGCATCGGCTTCTGGTCGCGGACCTGGAACGACGAGCAGGTGTACGAAACGGGCTGGGCGGTGCTGCCGGGCTTCCAGGGCCGGGGGGCGGCGACGTCGGCCACGCGCGCGGTGATCGCCGAGGCCCGGGCAGCGGGGCTGCACCGCCGGCTGCACGCGTTCCCGTCGACGGACAACGCCGCGTCGAACGCGGTGTGCCGCAAGGCGGGGTTCGAACTGCTCGGCGAGCGGGGCTTCGAGTACCCGCCGGGACGCCCGATGAGCTGCAACGACTGGCGGTACGAGCTCTAGTCGGCCGGACGGTCAGTCGGCTGGGCGACTTGGCCGGCTGGGCTGCCAGTCGGTGGGGCGGCTGGGCTTCCGGTCGACCGGGCGGCTAGTCGGCGTCCGGGGCGGTGAGCGGCCGGGTGAAGTGGAAGGCCACGATGTCGAAGCGCTCGCGCAGGTAGAAGCGGTGGGCGCCGGTGCGGTGGGTGCCGGAGTCCAGGTTGAGCTCGTGGCAGCCGGCCGCGCGGGCGTGACCCTCCAGGTGGGCGACGAGGGCGTGCCCGACGCCGGTGGAGCGTTCGGCGGCGGCGGTCACCAGGTCGTCGACGTAGAGCTTGCGCAGGGAGCTGGTGTTGTTGATGATCCGCCAGCCTGCCGCGCCGACGCAGCGGCCGTCGTCGGTGTAGGCGGCACTGAACCGCAGGCCCTCGGGGTGCCCGGCCTCGTAGACCTCACGGAAGAGCTCCGGGGTGAGGTGGGGCCGGAGTTCGAGGAGGACCGGTAGGAGATCGCTCTCCAGCCGCGGGTCGCCGGGCTCAAGGTCGTTGATCTTCATGCGGGGACGGTACCCCAGGTTTTTTCAGGGTTGACGAGCAAGGCGGAGTCACGGATATTTATCTGCGAGACACAGACAATGCGCAACGCAGCAAGCTCCGAAAGGATCTCCTCATGACCGTTCTCGTCACAGGCAGCCGCGGCCGCGTCGCTTCGACCCTGCTCGGCCTCCTCGACACGGCGGGCGTCAAGGCCAGGGCCGGCTCCAAGAAACCCACGGACCTGTCCCCATCACCGGGCGTGGAGACCGTGCGCTGCGACCTCTCCGACCCGGCGACCTTCGACACCGCCCTGAAGGGCGTCGACTCCGTCTTCCTGTACGCGGAGGCCGCACACGCCGGCACGTTCGCCGACCGGGCCCGCGCGGCCGGCGTCGAGCACATCGTGCTGCTCTCCTCCAGCTCCGTCCTCGCCCAGGACGCCGCCGAGAACCCGATCGCGGCCTCGCACCTCGCGGCCGAGCGCGCGCTGTCGGCCGCCGCGGAATCCGGCGCCTTCGAGGCCACGCACCTCCGCCCGGGCGCCTTCGCCACGAACGCCCTGCAGTGGGCGGGCGCACTCAAGGAGGGCCGGGGGCCCGCCCTGCCGTACCCGCACGCGTACAGCGACCCGATCCACGAGCGGGACGTCGCCGAGGCCGCTTTCGCGGTGCTCACCGAGCCCCGGCTGCGCGGCTCCTCGTACGTGCTGACGGGCCCGGAGTCGCTGGACTTCACGGAGCAGCTGGCGATCCTGGCCGAGGTGACGGGCCACCCGGCGCCGTACACGACGGTCACGCCGGAGGAGTGGAAGGAATCGGTCGCGGGCTTCATACCGGAACGGTTCGCAGACGCCCTCCTCGCCTACTGGTCCACCCACAACGGCCACCCGACCCCCCTGACCACCACGATCGAAACCCTGACGGGCCACCCCGCCCGCACGTTCACGACCTGGGCCCAGGACCACGCACAAGCCTTCGCCCACCCCGTTGTGGGCAATCGTCCCTCCCCCAGACTTCGTCCGGGAGGTGCCCCCAGGGCGATGGGGGTCCCCTCTGCTTGAGCGCTGTCGAGAGCTTGGGGGAGGGCGGGCACAACGGACGGCGCCCCTACCAGCGCCAGAGGTTCCCCCGCCTGAACCCGCATCACACGGCACGGCACGGCACGGCACGGCACGGCCGGCGGTGCCGGTCAGGCCCGCGGGGCGAAGGCACCGGCAAGGGGCCGGCGCCCGAATTCCCTGGCGACCCCCAGCCCCCGATGCCATCCTGGTCCCCGTGAACGGACCGGAGATCCACATCAGCTTCGCCCCCGACCTGCACCTCTTCGTCTCGGCGGAGCGCCGCGCAGGCCGCACCCCCCTGACCACCGACGGCACCTCCTCGCTGGGCCACGTCGTGGAGTCACTGGGAGTGCCGCTCACGGAGACCGGCCGAATCCTGGTCGACGGACGCCCCGTGGACCCCTCGCACGTGCCCGCCGCGGGCGAGACCGTGGAGGTGGAGGGCGTGGTCCGCCCGCAGCAGACACCGCCCGGCGCACCGCTCCGGTTCCTGCTCGACGTGCACCTCGGCACGCTGGCCCGGCGACTGCGCCTGCTCGGCGTGGACGCGGCGTACGAGAGCGAGGACATCGGCGACCCGGCCCTGGCCGCGCTCTCCGCGAGCGAGCGGCGCGTGATGCTGTCGAGGGACCGCGGCCTGCTGCGCCGCCGGGAGCTGTGGGCGGGCGCCTACGTCTACAGCGACCGGCCGGAGGACCAGCTCCGGGACGTGCTGGAGCGCTTCGCGCCGCCGCTCGCGCCGTGGACGCGCTGTACCGCGTGCAACGGGGAGCTGAGCGACGCCGACAAGGACGCGGTGCGCGAGCAGCTGGAGCAGGGCACGGAGAAGACGTACGACGTGTTCGCGCAGTGCGTGGAGTGCGGCAGGGTCTACTGGCGCGGTGCCCACCACGCGCGCCTGGAGGCGATCGTCTCGGACGCGGTACGGGAGTTCGGCGAGCCGGCGGCCCGCTAGGCCCCCGGCCCCACCGCATCCCACCCCGCCCCACCGCCCGCACCGGGGTCAGTCCAGGTCACCGCCCCGCAGCCGCTCGATCTGCGCGGCGCTGATCTCGACGGTGCGCCGCATGTGGGCGATGAGCAGCGCGAGCTCGGCGTCGCTGTAGACGTCGAACATCGTGCCCCAGGTGCTGTTGAGCTTCCGCCAGAGGTCGCCGAGCTCCGCCATCCGCTCGGGGACGAGCGCGACGAGGACCCGGCGCCGGTCCTCGGTGGAGCGCTCGCGGGTCACGTAGCCGGAGCGTTCGAGCCGGTCGACGAGCCGGGTCGCGGAGCCGGTGGTGAGCCCGGTCAGCTCGGCGACCCGCCCGGTGGTGACGGGCCCTTCCTCCAGGCTGAGGAGGTTCAGGCACTGCACGTCGGTCGGGTGGAGTCCGAGGTGGTCGGCGACGGCCTGGTTGAACAGGGCGTAGGCGGCCATGTAGCGGCGGGACTCCCCGTACAGCTCGGTCATGAGCGCGTCGCGCCGTACGGAACTCTTCTGCGTCATGCAGAAATTGTACGACTCAGGCACCGCACGGTCACACCCCGGCACCGCCCAGCCCCGGACGCCGCACGTCCCCGGAGGGCTCAGGGCGCCTCGGCGGTCAGATAGCGCTGCACGGTGGGCCCCAGCCAGGCGACGACGTCCTCGGTGGACATCTCGACGGCCGGCGGCAGCCGCAGCACATAGCGGGCGAGCGCCATGCCGAGGATCTGGGAGGAGACGAGCGCCGCACGCCGCGGGGCGTCGGCCGGGTCGGGGCAGACGCCCCGGACGATCGGCCCCACCTGCTGGGCGAAGATCTCCTGCACGCGCGCCGCCCCGACCTCGTTGGTGACGCCGACCCGCAGCATCGCGGTGAGGACCTCGTCGGACTCCCAGCGCTCCAGGAAGTGCGTGACGAGCACGGCCCCGATGTGCTGCGCGGGCAGCGCACCGAGCTCGGGCAGGCCGATCTCGACCTCGGAGGCGGCGGCGAAGAGTCCCTCCTTGTTGCCGTAGTAGCGCATCACCATCGACGGATCGATCCCCGCGTCACGGGCGATGGCCCGGATGGTGGCGCGCTCGTACCCGTCGGAGGCGAAGCGCTCGCGGGCGGCCTCCAGGATGGCGGCCCGGGTGGCGTCGGAGCGGCGGACGGTCGTCATATCAACAACTGTAGGCCAACAGGTGTTGACACACCATTCGAGCCACCCCTAACGTTGCCAACAAGCGTTGACCAACAACCGTTGACCAACACCTGTGGGCAAACGATCGCGGGCACCCCGGAGGCAGCCATGAGCACCAGCACCACGGACACCGACGTACTCGTCATCGGCGCGGGCCCCACCGGCCTCCTGCTCGCCGGAGACCTCGCCACCGCCGGCATCGACGTCACCCTCGTCGAGCGCCGCCCCCACGGCCTGAGCAACATGACCCGGGCCTTCGGCGTCCACGCCCGCACCCTGGAGCAGCTCGACGCCCGCGGCCTCGCGGACGAACTCCTCGCCACCGGCACCACCCTCGGCACCGCCCGGCTGTTCGGCCGCCTCGACCTCGACCTGAGCCGCCTCCCCAGCCGCTTCAACCACCTCCTCGTCACCCCGCAGTACGAGGTGGAGCGCCTCCTGGAGCGCCGGGCGGTCGCGGCGGGCGTCACCTTCCGGTACGGGACGGAGCTGCGCGGACTGCGCCAGGACGCCACCGGCGTCACCGCCGAGCTCACCGACCCCGACGGCACCCCGTGCACCGTCCGCGCCCAGTACCTGGCCGGCACGGACGGCCACCGCAGCGCCGTCCGCACCGCCCTCGGCCTGCCCTTCCCCGGGCACTCCGTGATCCGCTCCATCGTCCTCGCCGACGTCCGCCTCGCCGAAGAGCCCGAGAGTGCGTTCAGCGTCCGCGGCTCCGGCGACAGCTTCGCCTTCCTCGCCCCCTTCGGCGACGGCTGGTACCGCGTCATGGGCTGGACCCGCACCCGCCAGGTCGCCGACAGCGAGCCCGTCGACCTCGACGAGATCCGCGAGATCGCCCGCAAGGCCCTCGGCACCGACCACGGCATGCACGACCCCCGCTGGATCTCCCGCTTCCACAGCGACGAGCGCCAGGCCCCCGCCTACCGCGTCGGCCGCGCCTTCCTCGCCGGAGACGCCGCCCACGTCCACTCCCCCGCCGGCGGCCAGGGCATGAACACCGGCCTCCAGGACGCCGCCAACCTCTCCTGGAAGCTCACCGCCGCACTCCGCGGCGAGGCACCCGACCCCGAAGCCCTCCTCGACAGCTACCAGTCCGAGCGCCACCCCGTCGGCGCCATGGTGCTCCGCAGCAGCGGCGCCATCGTCCGCCTCGCCATGGCCCACACCCCCCTCACCCGCGCCGCCCGCTCCCTCGCCGCCCGCTTCCTGAACACGGTCCGGCCCGCCTCGGCCCGCGCCATGGGCATGCTCAGCGGCCTCGGCATCTCCTACGCCCCCGCACCCGGCGCAGGCCGCCCCTCGGGCCGCCGCGCCCCCGACACCCAGCTCCGCGAAGGACGGCTCTACGAGCTGCTCCGCCAGGGCGAGTTCGTCCTGATCGCCCCCGAGGGAGCGACCCCGACGCTGCCGACGACGGCCCCCGTCACCCCGAAGCACCTGGTACGAGCCACCTGGACGAACCCGGAGAAGACCGCGGTGGCCCTGATCCGCCCGGACGGCTACGTCCACTGGACGAGCAACTGAAGAAAGCCCCAGAAGGCCGGCGAACTCCTCAGAAGACGTAAGGATCCCCGGTGGCGAGCACCAGCACACGATGCCGGTCGTTCCGCGGATTGCGGTCGGCGACCCCGTCCCGCCACGCCGTGGTGATCTCGACCGTCATCTCGTCCGTCAGGGCCGCGGTCCGCAGGTCGAGCGCCAGCTCACCGATACCCCCCGCGGCCCGCAGCGCACCCGTCCGGCAGGACACCACCCGGTCGCTGCTCCACAGACAGGCCGGCGGCAGCTCCTGGCCGCCCGCCATCGCCGCGGAGAAGGCGAGCCGGACCGTCGCCTGGGAGACGTCGGAGGGCCCGTGGTTCTCACTGACCAGCCAGACACCGACCCGCCCGTCCCACAGGGAGATCTGACCGTGGTGCGACAGATCCGCCTCCGACCGGGCCACCGGCCCGACAGCACCGGCACTCACACCGGCGCCCATCACCATCACGGCCGCGAGCACGGCCCCGAGCACACCCTTCCTCAATCCACACATAACCCCAAAATACCGACAGTCAATAGGATCTCCTGACAACCCATCAGCCCGCGTGTCCCATGGCACGCTGCCCCCATGCTGATCGCCCGCTCCATCGCCCTGTTCGCCCTCGCCGCCCTCTTCGAGATCGGCGGCGCCTGGCTCGTCTGGCAAGGCGTCCGGGAGCACCGGGGCTGGATCTGGATCGGTGCGGGAGTCATCGCCCTCGGCGTCTACGGCTTCGTCGCCACCCTCCAGCCGGACGCCGAGTTCGGCCGCGTCCTCGCCGCCTACGGCGGAGTCTTCGTCGCCGGCTCCCTCGCCTGGGGCATGGCCGCCGACGGCTACCGCCCCGACCGCTGGGACGTCATCGGCGCGCTCGTCTGCCTCGCCGGCATGGCCGTGATCATGTACGCCCCACGAGGCCGCTGACCCCGGCCCCGACCTATCCTGACCGGGCGATCGACATAATCGACCACCTGCGCGAGGAGCACGCAATGACCGGCCCCGGTACCCCCATCGCCGTCATCACCGGAGCGAGCAGCGGAATCGGCGCCGCCACCGCCCGGCAGCTGGCCGCCGCCGGCTACCGAGTGGTCCTCACCGCCCGCCGCAAGGACCGCATCGAGGCCCTCGCCGCCGAGATCAACGAGGCGGGCCACCAGGCCACCGCCTACGCCCTCGACGTCACCGACCGCGCCGCCGTCGACGACTTCGCCACCGCCTTCCGCACCCTCGCCGTCCTCGTCAACAACGCCGGCGGCGCCCTCGGCGCCGACCCCGTCGCCACCGGCGACCCCGAGGACTGGCGCCGGATGTACGAGGTCAACGTCCTCGGCACCCTCCACATGACCCAGGCCCTGCTCCCGGCCCTCACCGCGAGCGGCGACGGCACGGTGGTCGTCCTCTCCTCCACCGCCGGCCACTCCACCTACGAGGGCGGCGCGGGCTACGTCGCCGCCAAGAACGGCGCCCGCGTCCTCGCCGAGACCCTCCGCCTGGAGATCGTCGGCACCCCGGTCCGCGTCATCGAGATCGCCCCCGGCATGGTCAAGACCGACGAGTTCGCCACGACCCGCTTCCGCGGCGACACGGACAAGGCGGCCAAGGTCTACGCGGGCGTCGCCGAACCCCTGACCGCGGACGACGTGGCCGACACCATCACCTGGGCCTGCACCCGCCCCCCGCACGTCAACATCGACCTCCTGGTCGTCCGCCCCCGAGCCCAGGCCTCCAACACCAAGGTCCACCGAGAACTCTGACACGTGCGGGTGAATCCCCTCGATCACCCACACGCCACCCGAAGACGCGCCCTAACGTCGAAAACAACTCCATACAGAACGGCCCTCGGCAGGGATTGCAGTCCCGGCCGAGGGCCTCACCAGCAGGAAGGCAACACTTCCCATGGCTGAACAAGACCCTAGCGCGCCCGCACTGTTCGACATCAGTGCCCTCACCCCCGCCGCGCCGTCCTTCATGGACCTGGAAGCCCCCGAGTACGCCTACATGTTCGGCTTCCTGCAGGCCGACGGGCACCTCAGCCAAGGCACGCGGGACCGTGGACGACTGGCTGTCGAGATCAACATCCGGGATATCGCCATCCTCCGCGAGTTCCAGCGACTCACCCCGTACAACAGCAGCATCACCGAACGCGTCAGGGCCACGAACATCTCCGTGGAACACCACTCGGCGATCTGGTCTCTGTGCGCACTGGAAGCACGCACCCTGCTCAACGAGCTCGGGCTGCCCTACGGCAAGAAGTCGACGAGGATCAAGCCGCCCCGTTTCGAGTTCTCCCGCCGCGACTACCTGCGGGGCGTGATCGACGCGGACGGTTCGGTCGGGTACACGGGACAGGGCTTCCCGTTCGTCTCACTGACCACGTCCAGCACGGCTGTCGGTGCCTACCTCTGCCACTACGCGAAGAAGGTCACCGGCACGGAACGCCGAATCAGCCGGAACGCACGGGATGGGGTCTACAACATCGTGTACCTGAAGGAAACGGCCATCACGCTGGCAGAACACCTCTACTACCCCGGCTGCCTCGCCTTGGAGCGAAAAATGGACGCCGCCGCGTCACTGTCGTCATGGGTGCGCCCTGAGGCTATGCGTGTCAGGCCGCCGGGACGCCGCTGGCAGGCCCGGGAGGACCGCATCCTCCTCGCTCACGGCAGTGCCGCATCGGCCGCCGGAGAGCTGGGCCGGACCGAGCAGAGCTGCGCGCTGCGCCTGTGGCGGCTGAAGACGGGACGCGTCCCCATGCCGCCTGAGGCGCCCGAAATCCCCTGATCACAGACGGCAGGCCCTGGAGTGTGCGCCAGGGCCTACGTCGTGCCGCGCTCAGCCCTTCACGTTCACGACCTGCTTGAGCTTCGCGACCACCTCGACCAGGTCCCGCTGCTGCGCCATCACCTGCTCGATCGGCTTGTAAGCGGCCGGGATCTCGTCCAGGACACCGGAGTCCTTACGGCACTCCACGCCCCGCGTCTGCTCCTCCAAGTCCCGCACCGTGAAGCGCCGCTTCGCCGCGCTCCGGCTCATCCTGCGCCCCGCGCCGTGCGAGGCGGAGTTGAAGGCCTTCTCGTTGCCAAGCCCCTTCACGATGTACGAGCTGGTGCCCATCGAGCCGGGGATGATCCCAAAGTCGCCACGGCCGGCGCGGATCGCCCCCTTACGAGTGACCAGCAGGTCCATGCCCTCGTACCGCTCCTCCGCCACGTAGTTGTGATGGCAGGAGATCTCGGTCTCGAAGGTCACCTTCGCCTTCCGGAACTCCCTGCGGATCACTTCCTTCAGGAGCGCCATCATGATCGCGCGGTTGTACTTCGCGTACTCCTGCGCCCAGTACAGGTCGTGCCGGTAGTCCGCCATCTGCGGGGTGTCCGAGACGAACACCGCCAGGTCGCGGTCGACCAGCCCCTGGTTGTGGGGCAGCTTCTGGGCCACGCCGATGTGGTACTCGGCCAGCTCCTTGCCGATGTTGCGGGAGCCGGAGTGCAGCATCAGCCAGACCGAACCCGACTCATCGAGACATACCTCGATCAGGTGATTTCCGCTTCCGAGCGTTCCCATCTGCTGACCTGCACGTTCACGACGGAATTTGACCGCTTCGGCGACGTCGTCGAACCGCGACCAGAAGTCGTCCCACCCCGCCGTCGGGAACTGGTACAGCCTCTTCGGGTCCACCGCCTCGCGGTGCAGGCCCCGGCCCACCGGGATCGCCTGCTCGATCTTCGAGCGGAGGCGGGACAGGTCGCCCGGCAGGTCGTTCGCCGTCAGGGACGTCTTCACCGCCGACATCCCGCAGCCGATGTCCACACCGACCGCCGCCGGACACACCGCACCCTGCATCGCGATCACCGAACCGACGGTCGCACCCTTGCCGTAGTGCACGTCCGGCATCACGGCGAGGCCCTTGATCCACGGCAGCGTCGCCACGTTCTGCAGCTGCTGCATGGCGCCGCCCTCCACCGAAGCGGGGTCGGCCCACATCCTGATCGGGACTTTCGCGCCCGGTACCTCTACGTACGACATACTTCCTCGATTCCCCCGAAAAGTCTGATAACGCAAAAACCGGAGCCAAAGCCCGTACAGGTGACAGCGGACCGGCATCAACAGCTGCGTGTGCGATAGACATTGTGTCCACCGGCCGGGTTCGCGCGGCAAACAGTTTTCGGGAAAGACTTCGGGTGAAGGGAGCCTGGGACCGTGCAGCGAAAGAGGTACGCACCCGGCCGCACCGGGTCCACGGCACGCACCGCCGTCGCCCTCGCCCTCGGCCTCGGCCTGGGCGCCGGCCTCACCGCCTGCTCCGCCGGCACCCCCGCCGACGACATCGCCGTCGACGCCAAGGCCGGCGCGGCCGCCACCCCCGTCGCACCCCCCGGCCGCTACCGCACCCTCTTCGAGCCCTGCGGCGCCGTCGCCCAGGCCACCCTCAAGGACCTGCTCCCCGGCGCCGCCGCGCTGCCGGAGCCCGAGCGCGAGCAGGCGTACCGGGGCGTCGCTGCCGTCACGTACGACACGGACCGGCGCGTCGGCTGCACGTGGAAGGCCGACACCCCGGACGCCTCGCACCGGCTCTCGCTGGACATCGAGCGGGTGGTGTCGTACGACGCGGCCGTCAGCGACGACGACCGGGCGCAGGAGGTGTACGTCCGCAAGCAGCTGGCGGCGGGCATCCCGGTGCCGACGACGGCCGCGCCCACCCCGACGGGGACCCCCACGGGTACGCCCGGCGGAACCCCTTCCGGCACGGGCAGGCCCGCCGCCGCCACGACCCCGCCGGGCAAGCAGCCCACGGGCTCCCCGGACCCGGCCGCCACCGGTCTGGAGCCGCGTGTCCTCGACGGCCTCGGGGACGTCGCGTACGTCGACGACGTGCTCAGCACGGTGGGTGCGAGCAGCCATCAGCGTGCTGTCAGCGTGGTGTTCCGCACATCGAACGTGATCGTGACGGTGTCCTACCAGGAGCAGACGACGGGTTCGGCGGAGGCCCCGGACAGCGCGGAACTGCAGGAAAAGGCCCGGAATCTGGCCCGGCAGCTCGCGGAGCGGCTTGAGGAGTAGCCGCTCGCATCCGCTCCGTGAGCGGAGGGCGACCACGTAACGTGTCGGCCGGACCGTACGACAAGCGACTGAAGGAACCATGCAGCGATCAGCTCAGCGAACGCGACTCTCCCGCATACTCGCCTGCGCCGCCGTCCCGGTGATGCTCGTCGCCGCGGGGTGCTCCTCGGACTCCGGCGACTCGGGCAAGGCGGAGGGCGGGGGTCAGGACAAGACGTCGGCGTCGGCGTCCGTGGCGCCCTCGCCGTCGCAGTCGACGAAGGCGGTCGAGCCGGCGAAGTTCGCGAAGCTGCCCGAGGTCTGCAAGGCGATCTCGGCGAAGACGACCGGTTCGCTCGTGCCGAAGGCGAAGACGAAGAACGGCACGCCGGCTCCGTCGAGTGACCTGACCAGCCGTGGTGGCTGCTCGTGGAACGGTCTGGACGACAAGGGCGTGAAGGGTTCGCAGTACCGCTGGCTGGATGTGTCCTTCTACCGTTACGACTCCGACGCGGTGCTCGGCAGCGGGCAGGAGCGGGCGCAGGAGAACCTCGCGAAGGAGCTCGCGAAGGTGCAGGGGACCGAGGGCGCGAAGAAGCTGCGTACGTTCACGGCGTCGGGCATCGGTGACGAGGCGAAGACGGTCACGTACCAGGTGCGGAAGACGAACGAGGACTTCGTGTACGCGTCGATCGTGGCGCGTACGGGGAACGTGCTGGTGCTGCTGTCGTACAACGGTGCCGGTTACGCGGGTGCCGACACGCCGTCGGAGCGGACGATCGTGGACGGTGCGGCGAAGGCGGCCAAGGAGGCGGTCGCCGCGGTCGCGGCAGCCAACAAGTAGTCACAAAACAGCACAGACGGAGCTGTTCGTGCGGAGCCCGTCCCTCCCCCGAGGGTCGGGCTTCGCGCACATGTGCCAGTCTGTGCGCGCCGGATGTCGATTGACGGGAGGGGATCGCGGGTGGCCGCGATGCAGCTGACACGCACACACCGAATACTCATCGGCCTCGTCATCGGCGGTGCGCTGATCATCGCGGGGATCGGTTTCGCGGGTTCGTACGCCGCTGTGCGCGAGCTCGCTCTGCAGAAGGGCTTCGGCACCTTCTCGTACTTCTTCCCGATCGGCATCGACGCGGGCATCTGTGTGCTGCTCGCTCTGGACCTGCTGTTGACCTGGCTGCGGATCCCCTTCCCGCTGCTGCGTCAGACGGCGTGGGTGCTGACGGCCGCGACGATCGCGTTCAACGGTGCCGCGGCGTGGCCGGACCCGCTGGGTGTGGGGATGCACGCGGTGATCCCGGTGCTGTTCGTGGTGGCGGTGGAGGCCGCGCGGCACGCCGTGGGGCGGATCGCGGACATCACGGCCGACAAGCACATGGAGGGCGTGCGGATCACGCGCTGGCTGTTGTCGCCGGTGCCGACGTTCCGGCTGTGGCGGCGGATGAAGCTGTGGGAGCTGCGTTCGTACGAGCAGGTGATCAAGCTGGAGCAGGAGCGGCTGATCTACCAGGCCCGGCTGCAGGCGCGCTTCGGGCGTGGGTGGCGGCGGAAGGCGCCGGTGGAGGCGCTGATGCCGCTGCGTCTCGCCCGGTACGGGGTGCCGCTGGCGGAGACGTCTCCGGCGGGTCTGGCGGCGGCGGGGATCGAGCCGGCGGTCCTTCCGGCGGATCCGCAGGTGTCGTCCGTGGCGCAGCCGGTGGCGCCGGCGCTGCCCCAGCAGGCGGCGCTGCCGGCGCAGGCGCAGGTCCCGGGCCAGGTGCAGGTGCCGGGCCAGGTCCCGGGCCAGGTGCCCGTGCCGGGCCAGGCCCAGGTGCCGGGGCAGGCGCAGGGCCCGGTGCCGGTGGGGCCGGTGAATCACGAGAGTCCGTGGTTCGACGCCTCGCAGGTCTCCCCGGAGTCGTACGAGGGCACGTACAACCCGCAGATCGTGGAAGGCCTCGAGCCCATGCCGGTGCCGGTGCCGCAGGGGCCGGAGGATGTCCCTCCGGCGGGTCCGGAGGAGTTCGTGGAGTACCCGGAGTACGTGGAGGAGCCGGAGCCGCGGAACGACGAGTTCGAGGACGTCGTCTACAAGGTCATGGGTTCGTACGTGCTCGAGCACGAGCGGTTCCCGGCCGAGGCCGAGCTGGCGCGGCTGGTGGCCGAGCAGTACGGGCTGCCGGAGTTCCCGGCGTCGGACATCGATCTGCTGCGGCAGGCGGTGCCGGCGGCGCAGCAGCGGGTCCAGCAGGCGAGGGCCGACGTGGACACCCCGTAGGGCGTACGCGAAAGGGGCCGCCATCCGGAGGAATCCGGGTGGCGGCCCCTTTTTTCACGGCGTCAGGCGCCGAGCAGCTTCCTGACCCGCTCCGCGCCCACCGCGAGCAGCAGCGTCGGCAGACGCGGGCCGGTCTCGCGGCTGACGAGGAGCTTGTAGAGCAGGGCGAAGAAGGCGCGCTGGGCGAGCTTCAGCTCGGGCGTGGGCTTCGCCTCGGGGTCGAGGCCGGCCATGACCTTCGGGACGCCGTAGACGAGGGTGGTGAGCCCGTCGAGCGACCAGTGGGTGTCGAGGCCGTCCAGGAGGAGGCGGAGCGATTCGCGGCCCTCGTCGTCGAGGGAGCCGAGGAGCTCGGTGTCGGGCTCGTCGCGGACGATGGTGCGCTGGTCGGCCGGGACCTGGTTGGTGATCCAGTTCTCGGCGCGGTCGAGGCGGGGCCGGACCTCGTCGAGGGTGGTGACGGGGTTCTCGGGGTCGAGCTCCGTCAGGATCCGGAGGGTCTGCTCGTCGTGTCCGGCCGTGATGTCCATGACGGAGGCGAGCGTGCGGTACGGGAGGGGGCGCGGGGTGCGCGGCAGCTCGCCGGCGGCGGTGCGGGCGGCACGGGAGTGCGCCGCCGCGTCCGCCGGGAGGACGGAGCCGTCGGCGACCTTGGCCTCGAGCTTGTCCCACTCGTCGTACAGCCGCTGGATCTCCTGGTCGAAGGCGATCTTGAAGGACTGGTTGGGCCTGCGGCGGGCGTAGAGCCAGCGCAGGAGCTGGGGCTCCATGATCTTGAGCGCGTCGGCCGCGGTGGGCACGCCGCCCTTCGAGGAGGACATCTTGGCCATGCCGCTGATGCCGACGAAGGCGTACATGGGGCCGATGGGCTGGACGCCGTCGAAGATGCGGACGATCTGGCCGCCGACCTGGAAGGAGGAGCCGGGCGAGGAGTGGTCGACGCCGGAGGGCTCGAAGATGACGCCCTCGTAGGCCCAGCGCATGGGCCAGTCGACCTTCCAGACCAGCTTGCCGCGGTTGAACTCGCTGAGCTTGACGGTCTCGGCGAAGCCGCAGCTGGTGCAGGTGTAGGCGAGCTCGGTGGTCTCGTCGTCGTACGAGGTGACCGTGGTGAGGTCCTTCTCGCACTGCCCGCAGTAGGGCTTGTACGGGAAGTAGCCGGAGGCGCCGCCGGAGCCGTCGTCCTCGGCGGCGGCGCCGGAGCCCTCCTCGGCCTCCAGCTCGGCCTCGTCGACGGGCTTCTGGGACTGCTTCTTCGGGGCCTTCTTCGTCCGGTACTGGTCGAGGATGGCGTCGATGTCGGCGCGGTGCTTCATCGCGTGCAGGATCTGCTCGCGGTACGCGCCGGCCGTGTACTGCTCGGTCTGGCTGATGGGGTCGTACTCGACGCCCAGCTCGGCGAGCGACTCGACCATGGCGGCCTTGAAGTGCTCGGCCCAGTTCGGGTGGGGCGAGCCGGCGGGGGCCGGGACGGAGGTCAGCGGCTTGCCGATGTGCTCGGCCCAGGACGCGTCGATGCCCTCGATGCCGTTCGGCACCTTGCGGTAGCGGTCGTAGTCGTCCCAGGAGATGAGGTGCCGGACCTCGTGTCCACGGCGGCGGATCTCGTCGGCGACCAGGTGCGGGGTCATGACCTCGCGGAGGTTGCCGAGGTGGATCGGGCCGGACGGGGAGAGGCCGGAGGCGACGACGACCGGTTTGCCAGGCGCACGTCGCTCCGACTCGGCGATGACCTCGTCCGCGAAACGGGAGACCCAGTCGGTCTCGGTGCTGCTCTGAGCCACGGTCGGTACGTCCTTCTTTCTTGAAGCCTCAAGCCTTACGGCTCTACGCCTGCCATTGTCCCAGACGGAACGACGGACTCGGAGGTTGTCCACAGCCCGAGGTCTGTCCACAGGGGGAGGAAATCACGTTGCTCTCCCATGGGACACTTGACAAGCGAAATAGACCTGACGGACTCAACAGGAACGGAAGCTCATGGCCTCGGTCCCTTCCCTCGCTTCGACCGTGCAGCAGCGCCTCGCGGACGGCCTCTCGGCGGCTCTGCCGGATGCCGCGTCCGCCGACCCGCTGCTGCGACGAAGCGACCGGGCCGACTTCCAGGCCAACGGCATCCTGGCGCTGGCCAAGCAGCTCAAGGGCAATCCGCGTGAGCTGGCGACGAAGGTCGTCGAGGCGATCCCGGCGAACGACGTGCTGAAGGAGATCGAGGTCTCGGGCCCCGGCTTCCTGAACATCACGGTGACGGACGCGGCGATCATCGACACCCTCGCGGCCCGTGCGGCGGACGCGCGTCTGGGCGTGCCGTTCAGCGAGTCGGCGGGCACGACGGTCATCGACTACGCCCAGCCGAACGTGGCGAAGGAGATGCACGTCGGCCACCTGCGGTCGGCGGTGATCGGCGCGGCGATGGTCGAGATCCTTGAGTTCACCGGTGAGACGGTGGTCCGGCGCCACCACATCGGCGACTGGGGCACCCAGTTCGGCATGCTCATCCAGTACCTGATCGAGCACCCGCACGAGCTGGACCACTCGTCGGAGGCGGAGGTCTCCGGCGAGGAGGCCATGTCGAACCTGAACCGGCTGTACAAGGCCTCGCGGGCCCTGTTCGACGCCGACGAGGAGTTCAAGACGCGGGCGCGTGCCCGGGTCGTGGACCTCCAGGCGGGCGACGAGGAGACCCTGGCGCTCTGGCAGCGGTTCGTCGACGAGTCGAAGATCTACTTCTACTCGGTCTTCGACAAGCTGGACATGGACATCCGGGACGGCGACGTCGTCGGCGAGTCCGGCTACAACGACATGCTGCAGGAGACCTGCCGCATCCTGGAGGAGTCGGGCGTCGCCGTCCGCTCCGAGGGGGCGCTGTGCGTGTTCTTCGACGACGTGAAGGGCCCGGACGGCAACCCGGTGCCGCTGATCGTCCAGAAGTCCGACGGCGGCTTCGGGTACGCGGCGACGGACCTGTCGGCGATCCGCGACCGCGTGCAGAACCTGAAGGCGACCTCCCTGCTGTACGTGGTGGACGCCCGTCAGTCGCTGCACTTCAAGATGGTCTTCGAGACGGCCCGCCGGGCCGGCTGGCTGAACGACGAGGTGAAGGCCGTCCAGCTGGCCTTCGGCACGGTCCTGGGCAAGGACGGCAAGCCGTTCAAGACCCGTGAGGGCGAGACGGTCCGGCTGGTGGATCTGCTGGACGAGGCGATCGACCGTGCGACCGAGGTCGTGCGCGAGAAGAACAACGAGAAGATCGCTCTCACCGAGCAGGAGATCGTCGAGAACGGCGCGCAGATCGGCATCGGCGCGGTGAAGTACGCCGACCTGTCGACCTCCGCCGTGCGCGACTACAAGTTCGACCTGGACCAGATGGTGTCGCTGAACGGCGACACGTCGGTGTACATCCAGTACGCGTACGCGCGTATCCAGTCGATCAAGCGGAACGCCGGGGACGCCGTGCCGACGGCCCACCGGGAGCTGGAGCTGGCCCCGGCGGAGCGCGCGCTCGGTCTGCACCTGGACCAGTTCGGCGCCGCGGTCGCCGAGGTGGCGGAGGAGTACGCGCCGCACAAGCTGGCCGCGTACCTCTACGGGCTGGCCTCGCACCTGACGGCCTTCTACGACCAGTGCCCGGTCGTGAAGGCGGACACGCAGGAGCAGAGGGAGAACCGGCTGTTCCTGATCGACCTGACGGCCCGCACGCTGCACCAGGGCATGGCCCTGCTCGGCATCAGGACGCCCGAGCGCCTCTGAGGCCTCGACGAGGCCTCGACGACGAAGCCCCCGGTACGGGAACCCCCGTGCCGGGGGCTTCGCTGTCACCGTTCCGTCAACGAATGGCGTGCGAGGTCCGGCCGGACACCTCGTCGATCTCCTTGTGGGCCTTCTGGAGCAGCTGCGAGGCGAGGTCCATGAGGGCCCGGGCGCCGGCGATCTCCTCGCCCACGCGCAGCTGGTCCGGATCGGAGGGGTGCCGGTTCGCGGTGCCGTGGGCCCGGAACTCGGTGCCGTCGGTGAGCCGGACCATGGCCGCGGCCCGCGTCCGGTCGCCCTCCTCCTTGAACTCCATCTCCACATGCCATCCGACAAGCGTGTGCATCATGAGGACCACCTCCACCGAGGTACCTGTCGGCTACCACTCCAGGGTGCGCCGAGCGGTGCCGCCCCACCACTCGCCCCGTTGTCAGTGGTGCCCTCTACGTTCTGATCATGGCGATGATCCCGAACCAGCTGCCCCGGCTCGCGTCCGATCCGACCGGCCGTTCCCTCGGCCTCGACCTGCCGCCGGGCACCCTCACGGGCCCGGCGGACGACCCGTACCTCTGGTCGGGCGCCGGCCCGGCGGGCCCGGCCACGTGGAGCGCGCTGCGCCCGGCGGCGCGGACGGCGGGGCTGTTGCCGGTGCTGCTGGGCGGCACGTGGGACTTGGACGGCTGGGAGCTGGAGCCGGAGCGGATGAGCGACCCGGCGGATCATGACGCCGAGGAGGTCCTCGCCGAGTACTGGGAGTACTACGCCGCCTCGGAGATACCGGAGGAGGCGCGGGACCCGGGGATGACCGCGGCGGTGGAGGACCTGTTCGGCAAGCAGCCGGGGTACGGGGAGATCATCGCCCCCTTCACGGCCGGCTGGCCGGGCCTGGCTCCGGCGCTGCCGCTTCGTACGGACCCCGACCGGGCGGCAGCCTCCGTCGCCGAGGCGCTGACGAAGCCGGGCTCCTGGCTCGCGGGCGCGCGCCCGGCGCTGGTCCCGGCACGGCGGAGCGCCGACATACCGGCGGTCATCGGCTGGGGCGGGCCGATGAACCACGAGAACGACGTGGCCCGCCTGGGTACGGTGCTGCGCTCCTGGGAGGACCGTTTCGGAGTCCGGGTCGTCGCGCTGACCTTCGACCAGCTGGTGGTGTCGGTGGCGGCACCGCCCCGGACTCCGGAGGAGGCCGAGGCGGTGGCGGCGGAGCACTTCGCGTTCTCCCCGGACAACATCACGCAGGGGAACTGTGACACCCCCACGCTGCGTGAGTACGCCCGGAAGGCCGTGCTGGAGGCTCCGGTGTGGACCTTCTGGTGGGACTAGCGCCCGCCGGACAGCTTCTGGGCCGCCTCGGTCGCCCAATAGGTGAGGATCATCTGGGCGCCGGCGCGGCGGATGCCGGTGAGGGTCTCCAGGATGGCCTTGTCGCGGTCGATCCAGCCCTTCTCGGCGGCGGCTTCGACCATGGAGTACTCGCCGCTGATCTGGTAGGCGGCGACGGGCACGTCGACAGAGGCCGCGACCTTGGCGAGCACGTCGAGGTAGGGCCCGGCGGGCTTGACCATGACCATGTCGGCGCCCTCCTCCAGGTCGAGCGCGAGCTCGCGCATGGACTCGCGGAGGTTGGCTGGGTCCTGCTGGTAGGTCTTGCGGTCGCCCTTGAGGGAGGAGCCGACGGCCTCGCGGAAGGGACCGTAGAAGGCGGAGGAGTACTTCGCGGTGTACGCGAGGATGGACACGTCCTCCTTGCCGATGGTGTCCAGGGCGTCGCGGATGACGCCGACCTGGCCGTCCATCATCCCGGAGGGGCCGACGACGTGGACGCCGGCGTCGGCCTGGACCTGGGCCATCTCGGCGTAACGTTCCAGCGTGGCGTCGTTGTCGACGCGGCCGTCGGCGTCGAGGACGCCGCAGTGGCCGTGGTCGGTGAACTCGTCGAGGCAGAGGTCGGACATGATGACGAGCTCGTCGCCGACCTCGGCCTTCACGTCGCGGATGGCGACCTGGAGGATCCCGTCGGGGTCGGTCCCGGCGGTGCCGGCGCCGTCCTTCTTGGCGTCTTCCGGCACGCCGAAGAGCATGATCCCGGAGACGCCGGCCTCCAGCGCCTCGACGGCGGCCTTCCGCAGGGTGTCCCGGGTGTGCTGGACGACGCCGGGCATGGCCTGGATCGGAACGGGCTCGGTGATCCCCTCGCGTACGAACGCGGGCAGGATCAGGTCGGCGGGATGCAGCCGCGTCTCGGCCACCATCCGGCGCAGGGCAGGAGTCGTCCGCAGCCGCCGCGGCCGCGCCCCGGGAAAGGATCCGTACGAGTTCATAACCCGAGGCTACGCCCGCGAACGGAGTGCCCTTACCAACACGTTGTGGGCATACCTCACCCCCCGTTGTGGGCAGGCGTTCCGCCCCGTTGTGGGCAGGCGTTCCGCAAGGGGCGGAACGGGTGGGCACAACGGAACGGCGCCCTTGCCGGCGCCAGAGGCTCCCGCGCCCTGACCCGCACCACGGGGTGCCGTACAACACGTGCGGGCCCAGGCGCGGAACGCGGAGGCGCCGCTAAAGGGCGCCGTCCCGTGTGCCCACCCGTCCCGCCCTGCGGGACGATTGCCCACACGGGGCGTAGGCGACGCCCGCCAGGGCGCGGGCCCACACGGGCAGCGGGGCACCGCCCACAACGCAAACGGGCGCGGGCCCGCAAAAACGGACCCGCGCCCCACACAACCCCCTACGTCGTCCGACGCCTCCGCGCCCCCGGCCGCCGCTCACTCGGCCGCGTCACCGGATCCCCGGCCTCCAGCGCGGACTCCCGCCGCCGGAGCCCGAAGTCCGCCAGCGCCTCGGCGAGCTTGTGGACGGACGGCTCGGGCGAGAGCACGTCGACCCGGAGCCCGTGCTCCTCGGCCGTCTTCGCCGTGGCGGGCCCGATGCAGGCGATCACGGTCACGTTGTGCGGCTTGCCGGCGATACCGACCAGGTTCCGCACAGTGGAAGAGGACGTGAAGAGCACCGCGTCGAACCCGCCGCCCTTGATCGCCTCCCGGGTGTCCGCCGGCGGCGGCGACGCGCGCACGGTCCGGTAGGCGGTGACGTCGTCGACCTCCCAGCCGAGCTCGATGAGCCCCGCGACCAGCGTCTCGGTGGCGATGTCGGCGCGCGGCAGGAAGACACGGTCGATCGGGTCGAAGACCGGGTCGTACGGCGGCCAGTCCTCGAGGAGCCCCGCCGCGGACTGCTCGCCCGACGGCACGAGGTCCGGCTTCACACCGAAGTCCACGAGCGCCGCCGCGGTCTGCTCGCCGACCGCCGCGACCTTGATCCCGGCGAAGGCGCGGGCATCGAGCCCGTACTCCTCGAACTTCTCCCGTACAGCCTTGACCGCGTTCACCGAGGTGAAGGCGATCCACTCGTACCGTCCGGTGACGAGCCCCTTGACCGCCCGCTCCATCTGCTGCGGGGTGCGCGGCGGCTCGACGGCGATGGTCGGCACCTCGTGCGGCACGGCGCCGTACGAACGCAGCTGGTCGGAGAGCGACGCGGCCTGCTCCTTGGTGCGCGGCACGAGGACCCGCCACCCGAAGAGCGGCTTCGACTCGAACCACGACAGCTGGTCCCGCTGCGCCGGGGCGCTGCGCTCGCCGACCACGGCTATGACCGGCCGGTGGCCCTCGGGCGAGGGGAGGACCTTGCCCTGCTTGAAGACCTGGGCGATGGTCCCGAGCGTCGCGTTCCAGGTGCGCTGGCGGGTCGTCGTGCCTGCGATGGTGACGGTGAGCGGGGTGTCCGGCTTACGGCCAGCCGCCACCAGCTCACCGGCCGCGGCGGCGACCGAGTCGAGGGACGTGGAGACGACGACGGTGCCGTCCGAGGCACCGACCTCGGCCCAGCACCGCTCGTCGGCGGTGCGCGCGTCGACGAAGCGCACGTCGGTGCCCTGGGCGTCGCGCAGCGGCACACCGGCGTAGGCGGGCACGCCGACGGCGGTGGCGACGCCGGGGACGACCTCGAAGGGGATGCCTTCGGCGGCGCAGGCGAGCATCTCGGCTCCGGCGTTCCCGTCGAGGCCGGGGTCGCCGGTCACCGCACGGACGACCCGCCTGCCGCCCCGCGCGGCCTCCATGACAAGATTGGCGGCATCCCTCAACACGGGGACACCGGCGGTTGTTGACGCCTCGTCAACGACCGTCAGCTCAGGCGTGCTCACCCCCACGCGCGCATGGCCGCGAACGACCTCGAGCACCTCCGGCTCGGCGATCAGGACGTCCGCGCCCGCGAGGGCCTCGACGGCCCTGAGGGTCAGGAGTCCGGGGTCGCCCGGGCCTGCGCCGAGGAACGTGACGTGCCCATGGCCCGCGAAGGCCGGGGACAGGGGGCTGGTGGTCGGGCTGGTGGGGCTCAAAGTGCTCGCTCCCCCATAAGACCGGCCGCACCCTTGGCGAGCATCTCGTCCGCGAGTTCGCGTCCGAGCGCCAGGGCCTCGTCGTGCGAGGTGGGTACGGGTCCGGTGGTGGACAGCTGCACCAGCGTCGAGCCGTCGGTGGTGCCGACGACGCCGCGCAGGCGCATTTCGGTGACAACCTGCCCGTGACCGGGGTCGTCGGCCAGCAGGTCGGCCAGCGCACCCACGGGTGCGGAGCAGCCGGCCTCCAGGGCGGCGAGCAGGGATCGCTCGGCGGTCACGGCGGCCCGCGTGTGCGGGTCGTCGAGCGGCGCGAGCGCGGCGACGAGTTCGGTGTTCGACGCCAGGCATTCGACGGCCAGGGCCCCCTGGCCGGGGGCGGGCAGGACGGTGTCGACGGCCAGCGGCTCGGCGGACAGGCCGCCGAGGAGCTCGTCGGTCCCGCCGATGCGGTTGAGTCCGGCCGCGGCCAGGACGACCGCGTCCAGCTCGCCCTTGCGGACGTAGCCGACACGGGTGTCGACGTTGCCGCGGATGGGGACGCAGGTGATGTCCAGGCCGTGGTTGCGTGCGTACGCGTGGAGCTGCGCCATGCGCCGGGGGGAGCCGGTGCCGACGCGCGCGCCCTTGGGCAGCGTGGCCAGCGTGACGCCCTCGCCCGCGATCAGTACGTCGCGCGTGTCCTCGCGCGACGGGATCGCGGCCAGCACCAGGTCGGGGTGTTGTGCGGTCGGCAGGTCCTTCAGGGAGTGCACGGCGAAGTCCACCTCGCCGGCGAGCAGCGCGTCGCGCAGCGCGGCGACGAAGACGCCGGTGCCGCCGATCTGCGCCAGGTGCTCCCGGGAGGTGTCCCCGTACGTCGTGATCTCCACGAGCTCGACGGGCCGGCCGGTCAGCTGCCGGACCGCGTCGGCCACATGCCCGGACTGGGCCATGGCGAGCTTGCTGCGCCTGGTCCCGAGCCTCAGTGCCCTCTCGGTCATACTCGCCCTCGGTTCTTGACGTCGGCGTCATTCAGGTCGGCCCGGCTGACAGATGCCACCGTCTCCGGGTCGAGGTCGAAGAGTGTCCGCAGCGCGTCCGCGTACCCGGCGCCGCCGGGCTCGCTGGCGAGCTGCTTGACCCGCACGGTCGGCGCGTGCAGGAGCTTGTCGACGACGCGGCGCACGGTCTGGGTGATCTCGGCGCGCTGCTTGTCGTCGAGGCCGGGGAGGCGGCCTTCGAGGCGGGCGACCTCGCCCGCGACCACCTCGGCGGCCATCGTGCGCAGGGCGACGACGGTCGGGGTGATGTGGGCGGCGCGCTGGGCGGCGCCGAAGGCGGCGACCTCGTCGGAGACGATGCCCCGGACCTGGTCGACGTCGGCGGCCATGGGCGCGTCGGCGGAGGCCTCGGCGAGCGACTCGATGTCGACGAGCCGGACACCGGGGATGCGGTGGGCGGCGGCGTCGATGTCGCGGGGCATGGCGAGGTCGAGCAGGAAGAGCGGGGCTCCGCGGCGGCCCTGGACGGCGTCCTCGACGGCTTCGCCGGTGAGGACGAGTCCGGTGGCGCCGGTGCAGGAGACGACGACGTCGGCACGTGTCAGTTCGTCGCCGACGGCAACCATCTGGACCGCTCGTGCGGCCACTCCCGTTCCTCCGGGCTCGGTGAGGATCTGCGCGAGCCGCTCGGCGCGGGCCAGGGTGCGGTTGGCGATGACGATCTCGGAGACGCCGGAGCGCGCGAGGGTGGCGGCGGCGAGCGAGGACATCGAGCCGGCGCCGATGACGAGGGCCTTCTTGCCCTTGGCCCAGGTCTCGACGTCGGTGCCGTGGGCGAGCTGCTCCAGGCCGAAGGTGACGAGCGACTGCCCGGCGCGGTCGATCCCGGTCTCGCTGTGGGCGCGCTTGCCGACCCTCAGGGCCTGCTGGAACAGGTCGTTGAGGAGCCGGCCCGCGGTGTGGAGGTCCTGGCCGAGGGCGAGGGTGTCCTTGATCTGGCCGAGGATCTGGCCCTCGCCGACGACCATGGAGTCGAGGCCGCAGGCCACCGAGAAGAGGTGGTGGACGGCCCGGTCCTCGTAGTGCACATAGAGATAAGGAGTGAGCTCGTCCAGGCCGACGCCGCTGTGCTGGGCGAGCAGCGTGGACAGCTCGGCGACGCCGGCGTGGAACTTGTCCACGTCGGCGTAGAGCTCGATGCGGTTGCAGGTGGCCAGGACGGTGGCCTCGGCGGCCGGTTCGGCGGCGAGGGTGTCCTGGAGGAGCTTGGCCTGGGTGTCCGCCGACAGCGAGGCCCGCTCCAGGATGGAGACCGGGGCGCTGCGGTGGCTCAGTCCGACGACGAGGAGGCTCATGCCGGCATCACCGCGGGGACGTCCCCGTCGGGTCCCTTACGGCCGGTGCCGCCGGTGGCGCCGCGGGGGGCCGGCGGCACGACGGCCGTGGCGGCCTCGGGCTCGGCGGCGGCTTCGGCGGCGAGGCCCTCTTCGGCGCCCGGCTCCTCGCCGGCCTTGCGCTGCTCGTGGAAGGCGAGGATCTGCAGCTCGATGGAGAGGTCGACCTTGCGCACGTCCACGCCGTCGGGCACGGAGAGCACGGTCGGGGCAAAGTTCAGGATGGAGGTGACTCCGGCGGCGACGAGCCGGTCGCAGACCTGCTGGGCGACGCCGGCCGGGGTGGCGATGACGCCGATGGAGACGCCGTCCTCGCTGATGATCTTCTCGAGGTCGTCGCTGTGCTGGACGGGGATCCCGGCGACCGGCTTGCCGGTCATGGCGGGGTCGGCGTCGATGAGCGCGGCGACGCGGAAGCCGCGGGAGGCGAAGCCGCCGTAGCCGGCGAGGGCGGCGCCGAGGTTACCGATGCCGACGATGACGACGGGCCAGTCCTGGGTGAGCCCGAGCTCGCGGGAGATCTGGTAGACGAGGTACTCGACGTCGTAGCCGACACCGCGGGTGCCGTACGAGCCGAGGTAGCTGAAGTCCTTGCGCAGCTTCGCGGAGTTGACCCCCGCCGCGGCCGCGAGCTCCTCGGAGGAGACCGTGGGTACGGAGCGCTCCGAGAGCGCGGTCAGTGCGCGCAGATACAGCGGAAGCCGGGCGACGGTGGCCTCGGGAATTCCTCGGCTACGGGTCGCCGGTCGGTGAGTTCGGCCAGTTGCCACGGTGCTCCTGCGGGATGAGCGGGGCTGCAGGCGGCCATATGTCCCAAGACCGCCCCGTCGAATGCAGGCTATGTCTTTGTGAACGCGTGCACAAAGATGGTGTCCGTTTTGTCTGCCCAAAGTGACCGGGGTCACGCGGCCGGTTCGTATCGTCGCGGAACCGCGGAGCGTGTCAGAGCGTTGAGATCCCGAAGGGGGCAAAGCCGCACACTCTCCTCACGATGCCGCCCCCGAAACCCAACAAAACGTCCACGATGGTAACCGCCTTTCGGTCACGCACCCAGTTCGCGCCGGAGCCGTCCGGCGTCCACGCGCCAGAAGGTGTGCTGCTCGCCGTCGACGAGAACCACGGGGATCTGCTCCCAGTAGGCCCGGTGGAGCTCCTCGTCCAGGGTGATGTCCTTCTCCTCCCAGGATGCTCCGGTCTCCGCGCAGACGGCCTCGATCACCGCCCGGGCGTCGTCGCAGAGATGGCATCCCGGCTTGCCGATCAACGTCACGGTGCGCGACGCGGGATCGCGCTTCGCTCCGGCGTCCTTCTTCTTCGTACGTCCGAACATGACGTCCATTCTGGCGCCGGGTAACAGGGGAGTCCCCCACTGTTCACACCCCGGCATCCTCACAAGTCGGGAAGTACCGAACAGACTGGCTATGCTCAACGGCATGGCCGCTCTGGGATGGCTCACCCCCCGTAGGCGCTCCGCCACCGCGCGCAGCGTCCTGGCAGGCGAGGCCGCCGCCGAGGCGGCGCGCAAGTCCTCGCTCCAGCTGGAACTGGAGCGCGAGGAGTCCGCCGCCGCCGAACCCGAGGCCGCCGAGCCCGAGTTCCCGGTCGTCGGGGACGTGCGCGCGGCCGCCTTCTTCGATCTCGACAACACCGTGATGCAGGGCGCCGCGATCTTCCACTTCGGCCGCGGCCTGTACAAGCGGAAGTTCTTCCAGCGCCGTGAACTCGCGCGCTTCGCCTGGCAGCAGGCCTGGTTCCGGCTCGCCGGCGTCGAGGACCCCGAGCACATGCAGGACGCCCGCGACAGCGCCCTGTCCATCGTCAAGGGCCACCGCGTCTCCGAACTGATGTCGATCGGCGAGGAGATCTACGACGAGTACATGGCCGACCGCATCTGGCCCGGGACCCGCGGCCTCGCCCAGGCGCACCTGGACGCGGGCCAGAAGGTCTGGCTGGTCACGGCGGCCCCGGTCGAGACGGCCACGATCATCGCCCGCCGGCTCGGTCTGACCGGCGCGCTCGGCACGGTCGCCGAGTCGGTCGACGGCGTCTACACGGGCAAGCTGGTCGGCGAGCCCCTGCACGGACCGGCGAAGGCCGAGGCGGTACGGGCTCTCGCCGCCGCCGAGGGCCTCGACCTGGGCCGGTGCGCCGCTTACAGCGACTCGCACAACGACATCCCGATGCTGTCGCTGGTGGGACACCCGTACGCCATCAACCCGGACACCAAGCTGCGCAGGCACGCGAAGGCCCGGGACTGGCGGCTGCGCGACTACCGGACGGGCCGCAAGGCCGCGAAGGTCGGCATCCCCGCGGCCGCGGGCCTGGGCGCGCTGGCCGGGGGCACGGCCGCCGCGGTCGCGCTGCACCGCCGCCGGCACTGACGCGCCGTACGAAGATCACGTATTACGGCGCGCTGCCGCCCTGCCGATACGTTTCGGCTGCGATCATCTGCGACAACCCGGGACCAGGCGGGCTCACCCGTCCGTGGTCGAACAGCACCGCACAGGTCGACTCCCGGGCATTCCGCCCTCCTTACCCCGCAGCGGCCCCGTTCACTCACGCGCCCCGCACTTGAGCACAACGCAACGCGCACGCAGTCACACTCGGAAGCAATTCGATCAACAACTGGTCATGAACTGCGCCCTGATGCGACTACAAGCAGTAACAGAAACAACGTAACCGGTGATTTGAGCAACTGGGTGTAGCGCTGCCTGTACGAAGCGTTATTCTCCTCAGACGCACAAAGGACCCCTCACGTCGCCACGACGGGTGAACGGTCCCGCACTGCACGTGATGGAAGCTCTGCCTCTGGGAGTCCCGTGTACCCACACGTCGGGGTTGACACCTCGGGCCTGGCTACGCTGCGCGCAACGGTCCTCGACCACTTGCGCGGCTTCGTCCCCACCGCGTACGCCGGCCCTGTCCCCGCCTTCGCCTTCGCCGCACCGGCACCCGCCGGCCCTTGCTACGCCCTGGCCGACGGCGGCGCCGCCGTGAGCAGACGGGGCGCACGCTCCGGCTCCGGAACCTCGACCACCGCCCGCCGCCCCACCGCCGACAGCGACAGCGCCCGCATGATGGACCTCGTCGAGCGCGCCCAGGCGGGCGAGGCCGAGGCCTTCGGCCGCCTGTACGACCAGTACAGCGACACGGTCTACCGCTACATCTACTACCGGGTCGGCGGGAAGGCGACGGCGGAGGACCTCACGAGCGAGACGTTCCTGCGCGCCCTGCGCCGGATCTCCACCTTCACCTGGCAGGGCCGCGACTTCGGCGCCTGGCTGGTCACCATCGCGCGGAACCTGGTCGCCGACCACTTCAAGTCCAGCCGCTTCCGGCTGGAAGTCACCACCGGCGAGATGCTCGACGCCAACGAGGTCGAGCGCAGCCCCGAGGACTCCGTCCTGGAGTCCCTCTCCAACGCCGCGCTGCTCGACGCCGTCCGCCGCCTCAACCCCCAGCAGCAGGAGTGCGTGACCCTGCGCTTCCTGCAGGGCCTCTCGGTCGCCGAGACCGCCCGGGTCATGGGCAAGAACGAGGGCGCGATCAAGACCCTCCAGTACCGGGCCGTCCGCACCCTGGCCCGCCTCCTCCCGGACGACGCCCGCTGACCGCTCCGCGCCCCCCACACGCGCCCTTTCGCACCGGTCCGCGCCCCCACGACCGCCCCTCCCCCCACGCCCCCACTACCCCCGTCCAACTCACAGTCGGTGACGCCCCGATGACGCACTGGTCCGATCATCTTTCGCGCGTAACCCAAGTGCCGCGCCGCTCGTTGTGCGGGATGCAGGCTCCCTGTGGTCACGCCATGTCCACAGCCACTCACTCTTTCGTGTGGATGTGCTCAAGGTGTGCAACCTTCCGGACACCCCGGGGAGTCGACCGTCATGACGAGAGGAGGTGCCGCCAGTGATCGCGAACGTGCACCGGCGGGCGAACGCCTTCGCCCAGGCCCTGGAGGACCGGGCGTCCGAGGACGCGGCGGCCGAGCAGCCCGAGGCCCCGGCGGAACCGGCCGAACCCGCCGAACAGGGGCGGCTGTTGGCCTTGGCGAACGGCCTCGGCGAGCTGCCGAAGCCACAGCTCGACCCCGAGGTCAAGGTGGTGCAGCGAGCCCAGCTCGTCGCCGCCATGGAAGCGATGCTCATGGAGGGGAGCGCCGGCGCGGGCCCTACGGTCCCGGAGCAGCGGACAGCCGGCGGCAAGGGAGCCCACCGGGCGTCCCCGCTCCGCAGACTGCGCCCCCGGTCCCGCTGGACCAAGGGCCTCGCCGCAGGCGGCCTCACGGTCGGTGTGGCGGCGGGCGCCTTCGGCGGAGTGGCCGCTGCCAGTTCCGACGCCCTCCCCGGTGACTCGCTCTACGGACTCAAGCGAGGCATGGAGGACATCAAGCTGGGCATGGCGGACGACGACGCGGACCGCGGCGGCATCTACCTCGACCAGGCCTCCACCCGCCTGAGCGAGGCCCGCCGGCTCATGGAGCGCGGCCGCGCCGGCGAACTCGACCACGAGTCCCTCGCCGAGATCCGCCGCGTCCTGGGAGGCATGAAGCACGACGCCTCCGAGGGCCACCGGCTGCTCCGCGAGGCGTACGAGCGGGACGGCGAGATCGGCCCGATGGCCCGCCTCAACTCCTTCGCCCAGGCCCACCGCGACACCTGGAACGGCCTCCGCGACCGGCTCCCCGTCCAACTCGCGGACGTCGGCAGCGAGGTCACGGACGTCTTCGACGCCATAGACGAAGACGTCGAGCCGCTGCAGTCGGTGCTCCCCCGCACCCCCGAGCGGGGCGCGGTCGGCTCCACGGGCCCCCGCAGCAGCCCCGGCGCCTCGAAGGACACCCAGGGCACGGACGCCCAGCGTTCGCCCTCCGGCCAGTCGTCCCCCTCGGGCAGCCACTCCGCCCCGTCCCACTCGTCCGGGCCCAGCACGGGCACCAGCCCGAGCACGTCCAGCGGCGCCGGCTCGACCGAGGACGACGGACTCCTCGGCGGCAGCGGTGGACTGCTCAATCCCTCCCCGACGGGCACGCCGACGGCCCCCACGGGCGGCGAGTCGACCTCGGACGTGCCGGACGTGACCCTTCCGCCACTCCTGCCGGGCCTCCTTCCGGGCCTCGGCATCGACAGCGAGGACGCTCGCTAGCAAGAAGAAGGGGCGCCCCCACGGACGGGGGGCGCCCCTTCTTCCGTACCACCGCTCAGAAGAACACCGACCGCCGCTGCACCAGCAGCTTGTAGAGCGTGTGCTGGATCTGCTCCCGCACCTGATCCGTCAGGTTGAACATCAGCATCGGGTCCTCCGCCGCCTCCGGCGCGAACGAGTCCGTCGGGATCGGCTCACCGAACTGGATCGTCCACTTCGTCGGCAACGGCAGCGCCCCGAGCGGCCCCAGCCACGGGAAGGTCGGGGTGAGCGGGAAGTACGGGAAGCCCAGCAGCCGCGCCAGGGTCTTCGCGTTCCCGAGCATCGGGTATATCTCCTCCGCGCCCACGATCGAGCACGGCACGATCGGCACCCCGGCCCGCAGCGCCGTCGAGACGAAACCGCCCCGCCCGAACCGCTGGAGCTTGTACCGCTCGCCGAACGGCTTCCCGATGCCCTTGAAGCCCTCCGGCATCACCCCGACGATCTCGCCGGCCCGCAGCAACCGCTCCGCGTCCTCCGCACAGGCCAGCGTGTGACCCGCCTTGCGGGCCAGCTCGTTGACGACGGGCAGCACGAAGACCAGGTCCGCCGCGAGCAGCCGCAGATGCCGCCCGGCCGGATGGTGGTCGTGGACGGCGACCTGCATCATCAGCCCGTCCAGCGGCAGGGTCCCGGAGTGGTTGGCGACGATCAGCGCCCCGCCCTCGGCCGGGATGTTCTCGACGCCCTTCACCTCCACCCGGAAGTACTTCTCGTACAGCGGGCGGAGAAGCGACATCAGGACCTGGTCGGTGAGCTCCTCGTCGTAGCCGAACTCGTCGACCTCGTACTCGCCGGTGACCCGCCGCCGCAGGAACGCGAGCCCGCCCGCGAGCCGCCGCTCCCAGCCGCTCGCGGCGGGGGGCGCCTCGGACTCCCGTGCCCCCTCCGCCCCCTCAGGGGCCGGGACCGGCTCCTCCGGCTCCCCCGGCGCCTCCTTGGGCCCCGGCAGGGCCCGTACGGCCGCCGCCTCGCCCTCGGCCCTGACGGGCCGCCGGCGGGCCCGTGAGCGGTCGTCGTCGAACGGAATGACCTTGGCGTCCGCCATCGCAGTCGGGTCTCCTCAGGCGCCGTGGTGAACGGTGGAAGCGTCAGTGGGGGCGAGCCGCCCGGCGAGCCGGTCCACCGCCCCGGCGAGCAGCTCGGGCGGCAGCAGCCCCGGTCCCCGCCCCCGCGCGAAGTCGGCGAGCGCCTCCGCCGTCGAGTAGCGCGGCGAGAAGCCGAGGACCTCCCGCGTCTGGACGGTCGAGACGACCCGGCCGTGGGTGAGCAGCCGGATCTGCTCGGGCGCGAAGTCGGTGATCCCGACCGTACGGAGCGCGGTGCCCACCCAGGTGACCGCGGGCAGCAGCACCGGCACCGTCGGCCGCCCGAGCCGCCGCGCGCACTGGGAGAGCAGCAGCACCCCGTCCCCGGCCACGTTGAACGTGCCGCTGTTCTGGGTCGCCCTGCGGGGCTCGTGCGCCGCCAGGCGCAGGACGTCGATCACGTCGTCCTCGTGGACGAACTGCAGCCGCGGGTCGTAGCCGAGGACGGTCGGCAGCACCGGCAGCGCCAGGTACTCGGCGAGCGGGGAGTCGATCCGGGGCCCGAGGATGTTCGCGAACCGCAGCACGCACACCGCCACGTCCGGCCGGCGCCGGGCGAAGCCCCGTACGTACCCCTCGACCTCGACGGCGTCCTTCGCGAAGCCGCCGCTCGGCAGGGACTTAGCGGGCGTCGTCTCGGTGAAGACGGCCGGGTCCCGGGGCGCGGAGCCGTAGACGCTCGTACTGGACTTGATCACCAGGCGCCCGATCCGCGGCGACTTCTGGCAGGCGCCGAGCAGCTGCATGGTGCCGATGACGTTGGTCTCCTTGACCGACGTCCGGCCTCCGCCGCCGAGGGCCGTTCCGGTGACGTCCAGATGGACCACCGTGTCGACGTCGTGTTCGGCGAGGACCTTGGCGATCTCGGGCCGGCGGATGTCCGCCCGCACGAACTCGGCCGCGCCGAGCTGGTGAGCGGGGTCGACCGCGTCCACGGCGATCACCCGCTCGACTTCCGGGTCCCGCTGGATCCGCCGCACGAAACGGCCGCCCAGATGCCGTGCGGCACCGGTGACGAGCACGACCTTGCCCAAAGCAGCGCCTTCCGTCCGTCACTCCCCTTGGTCGACACCGTAGCGCCTCGACATTTCCACGGGATAAAAGCGTGGCCCTTCACCGCGAACGGTGAAGGGCCACGCCTGACGCACAAACGCTGCGAAGCAGCTGTCGCCTTACTTCTTGTTGCGACGCTGAACGCGCGTGCGCTTGAGCAGCTTGCGGTGCTTCTTCTTCGCCATCCGCTTGCGCCGCTTCTTGATAACAGAGCCCACGACTACCCTCGCTCACTTCTCGGAACATCCCCGCCTCCCGGCGGGGATCGGTGCGGGGCGTCTGGGCCCACACGACCTACGTCGGCCTAGCCTACCGTCCCGAGCACCGCGCAAGTAATCCGAGGGCCATACAGAGCTTTCCGGCTTTTCGCCGGCGCGCCCGCTACGCGGTCCCCACCCCCACGAAGGACTCCCGCAGGTACTCGTGAACCGCCTGTTCCGGCACCCGGAAGGACCTGCCCACCCGGATCGCCGGCAGATGACCGCTGTGCACCAAGCGGTACACGGTCATCTTCGAGACGCGCATCACCGAGGCGACTTCCGCCACGGTCAGAAACTTGACCTCGTTGAGAGGTCGTTCGCCAGCAGCCATGACCCACCTGTACCTTCCGCCGCGACGCCCACCGGCTTCCCCTCCGGTGACTCTTCGTCGCCGAGCGCTCACTCTCCAGACTAGGGGCGGGTGGTACGAGTGGGGAAGAGGAGCTGCCATCGGCCGTTTACCGTGACAGACACGCTCGATTGAGTACATAGCGCGTCAGCGGGAGGTACGAGGCGGAGCGCACGCCGTCATCAAGCGGAACGGCCACCGACACCTGCCCCTCCGCCTCACCGACGAACAGCGCCGGATCATCCGTATCGGCCAGACCGATGGCCTCGATACCCAGCTGACCTGCCCCGCAGACCCATCCGTGGTCTCCCACCACGAGCTCCGGCAGCGGCCCGCCGCACTCCGCCGCGCTCTCCAGAGCGGCCCTAACCGGCAGCGGCGAGTGGGAGTGCGCCCCCGGCGCGCGCCCGTCCCCGGACGGTCCGGGTTCCCGTACCAGAGCCACCCCGCGTACGTAGTCCAACAGGTACGTGCGTACGCCGAACCGGGTCGTTATGTCGACACATCGCCCCTGCGCCGGTGTGAGGACAAGACATCCCGCCGCCGACAAAGCGTCTGCGAGAGCGACGTAGAAACCGAGCAGACGATGCGGATGCCCCGTCCCGAGAAGCACCGGAACCCGCCGCGCGGCCGCCGCGCCCAGCCGCGCCGCGAAGGCGTCGAGCCCCCGCACCGTACGCTCCGGATCGATGACGTCCGGCCCCGACCGGTGCGCCGGATCCCCCGACACCCCGCACTTGTCCGCCATCAGCCGCAGCAGACCGGCCTCGTCCCACCCCCAGGCCGGGTCGAGCCCGAGCAGCACCCGCGGATCACGCGCCGCGAAGAGCCGATAGCTCCGCAGGTTCTCCTCCCGCGAGGTCGCCACCCTGCCCGCCAACCCCGCGTCCAACAGATGCGCCCGCAGCGCCCCGGTACTCAACACCCGTCCGATGCTGCCCGAACACCGCCGACCGGGGATCCAAACCTCCCGGACACCCCACAGTCGGCGTAACGCCCAGGAGCACGTTCTAAGACCCCTAGGCCAGCAGCCCCCGCAGCGGAAAAGCCGCCTTCCGCGTCGCGAGCACCGCCTGGTCGAGCCGGTCCGCCGGGTCGTACCCCTCGGCCCAGTCCCGGAAGCCCACCGGCCACCGCCCGTCCGTCATCCGCGCCGGCCCCAGCTGCCGCGTCCGCGCGTACACCTCGTCCCGCCAGGACGCCGGGATCACCGACTCCGGATCCACCGGAGCATGCGCCGCGATCCCCACCAGATGCGTCCACGACCGCGGTACGACGTCCACCACGGCGTACCCACCACCGCCCAGCGCCAGCCAGCGCCCGTCCGCGTACTCGTGCGCCAGCTCGTGACAGGCCTCCTGCACCGCCCGCTGCGCGTCGAGCGACACCGCCAGATGCGCCAGCGGATCCTCGAAGTGCGTGTCCGCCCCGTGCTGCGTCACCAGCACCTGCGGCCGGAAGTCCGCGAGCAGCTCCGGCACCACCGCGTGGAAGGCCCGCACCCACCCCGCGTCCCCCGTCCCCGCCGGCAGCGCCACGTTCACGGCCCCGCCCTCACCGGCCCCCGCCGCACCCGTCTCCTCGGGCCACCCCGTCTGCGGGAACAGCGTCCGCGGATGCTCGTGCAACGACACCGTCAGAACCCGCGGGTCCTCCCAGAACGCCGCCTGCACCCCGTCCCCGTGGTGCACGTCCACATCCACGTACGCCACCCGCTCCGCGCCCAGCTCGAGCAGCCGGGCGATCGCGAGCGAGGCGTCGTTGTAGATACAGAAACCGGAGGCCGACCCCGGCATCGCGTGGTGCAGCCCGCCCGCGAAGTTCACCGCGTGCGCGGCCTCCCCGCGCCAGATCGCCTCCGCCGCGCCCACCGACTGCCCGGCGATCAGCGCCGACACCTCGTGCATCCCGGCGAACGCCGGATCGTCCACCGTGCCGAGCCCGTACGCCTGGTCGGCGTGGCGCGGATCCGCCGAGGCCGCCCGCACCGCCGCCACATAGTCCTCGCGGTGCACGAGCCGCAGCGTCGAGTCCCCCGCCGGCTTCGCCGCCACCACGTCGACCGCCCGGTCGAGCCCGTAGGCCCGCACCAGCGACATCGTCAGCGCGAGCCGTACCGGATCCATCGGATGCTCGGACCCGAAGTCGTACTGCGTGACAGCTTCATCCCACATCAACAGTGCGCGGCCGCTCATGCCCGCCACCGTATCGGGCCTCCCGCGAACCGAACGACGTGGCATACACCACCGTCACCAGGACCAGCGCCATCGGCACCACCATCGCCGCCCGATAACTCCACGCGTCCCCCAGCGCCCCCACCAACGGCGACCCGACGAGAAACCCGACGTAGTTGAAGACGTTGAGCCGCGCGACCGCCGCGTCACTGTCTCCGGGGAACAACCGCCCCGCCGCGGCGAACGTCTGCGGCACGATCACGCTCAGCCCGAACCCGAGCACCGTGAACCCGGCGATCCCCGCCCAGGCCCCCGGAGCCACGGCGACCACCGCGAACCCGAGCCCCGCGAGCACCGCCCCCGCCCGCACGACCACGACGGCTCCGAGCCGCCGCACCCCGAAGTCCCCGACGGCCCGCCCGAGCAGCGTCGTCACCATGTACGCGTTGTACGGCACGGTCGCCAGCTCCTCCGAGCTGTGCAGCACGTCCTGGAGGTACTTGGCACTCCAGTTGGAGACCGTCGAGTCCCCGATGTACGCGAAGGTCATCACGAGACAGAGCGGCAGCAGCACCTTGAAGACGACACCGCTCCCCTTAACGCCCTCCGCCCCCGCCGCCTGCTCCCCGCCGGCCACGTACCACCGGCTGCCGACGAACGCGGCGGGCAGCAGCACGGCCACCACCGGCAGATAGGACACGAACAGCGACAGATGCCAGTGCGCCCCCACCCAGGCCAGCGAGGCCCCCGCGATCCCACCGAGGCTGTACGAGGCGTGGAAACCGAGCATGATGCTCCGCCCGTACGCCCGCTGGAGACTCACCCCCAGCATGTTCATCGAGGCGTCCAGGGCCCCCACGGCAAGACCGAACAGCCCGAGCGCGATCGCCGCCTGCCAGAGCTCGGACCCCAGCCCCACGGCGAGCAGGGCAAGCAGCACGAAGGGCTGCGCCCACCGCAGCACCACAGCGGGACCCATCCGGGCGACGACCCTCTCGGTCGACACACTCGCCACACCCGCGAGGATCGGCACAGCGGCCAGGAACACGGGCAGCAGCCCGTCGGAGATCCCGTACTGGTCCTGGATCGCCGGTATTCGCGTCACGAGCAGGGCGAAGGTGACCCCCTGCACGAAGAAACTGACCGCCAGGGATCCCCGCCCACGCCTCAACCGCGCATCCGTCATGGCGGCACAGCGTACGGCCGGAACCTACCGCTGGGTAGATGGATCAGGGCCCCAAAATCGCGAGGAGCTCGTCCATCTCGTCGAAGAACCCCTTGGCCCCGCTGAGCTTGGCCTCCGGCGTCATGGCGGTGAATCCGTACACGTCCATCCCGGCCGCCAGGGCCGCCTGCACTCCTGGCCCGCTGTCCTCGACCACCACACACCGCTCGGGAGCCACCCCCATCCGCTCGGCGGCGTACAGGAACAGGTCGGGCCACGGCTTGCCCCGGCCCACATCCTCGGCACTGAAGATCGTCTCGTCCGTGAAGTGGACATCGAGCCCGGTCTTCCGGTGACCGACCCGGATCCGCTCATGACTCCCGGAGGACGCCACACAGTACGGAACACCGGCCGCCGCCAGCCCCTTGAGCACGCCCCCGGCCCCGGCCACGGCCTTCAACTCCGCCTGGAACGCTGCGAACACGCGCGCGTGGAAGACGTCGTCGAACTCCTCGGGCAGCCTCTGCCCACTGCGCTCCTCGACCAGCTCATGGATGCGGTGCATGGCGGACCCCATGTAGTCCCGCACGGACTCCTCGTATGTGGTGGGATGCCCGAGCTCCGTCAGATAGCCGGCCAGCAGGCCGTTGGAGATGGGCTCACTGTCCACGAGCACACCGTCGTTGTCGAAGATGACCAGGTCGTATCGCATGACCACAGCGTAGAACGCAAAAATGCCTCAACCCCCGGACAAAGTCCGGGGGTTGAGGCTAATAATTGTTCGGCGGCGTCCTACTCTCCCACAGGGTCCCCCCTGCAGTACCATCGGCGCTGAAAGGCTTAGCTTCCGGGTTCGGAATGTAACCGGGCG
>NZ_JBEOVH010000024.1:0-133584 GCF_040295385.1 Streptomyces sp. NPDC002825 | reverse complement strand
CAGCGAGAACGGTCTGCTCAGGGTCGGTGGTCAAGGAGCTGGTGTTCTGTGCCTCGACGTACAGGAACTTCTTGCCGTCCTTGCGCGTGACGACCATGAAGGGGCCGTTCACACCCGCGTTGTCCTCGCAGTCGGTAGGCATGACCTGGAGCTCGACGTTCCGCCGCTGGCCCACCAGGAGGAGGTGCTCCAACTGGCCGCGAAGAACTTCGCTGCCGCCGTACCTGTGCCGTAACACCGACTCGTCCATGACGAAGCTCAACAGAGGTGCGGGGCGCCGGTCGAACATGTCCTGTCGTGCCAGCCGGGCCGTCACCCGCTGCTCGATCGTCTCCTGGTCCAGCGGCGGACGCCGCATGGCCAGGAGCGCCCTCATGTACTCCTCGGTCTGGAGCAGTCCGTTGACCACCATCGTGTCGTACATGAGCAGCTCTATGGCCTGCTTCTCCAGCTGCGCCATCCCTTGGAAGAACGCCGGGTACTGCGCCCTTTCCAGCTGGTCCTTCCACACCTTCAGCAGCCCGCCCGCGTCCAGTACGTCGTCCGCGCGGTCGATCGCCCTCGGCGGCGCGATCCGCCGCCCCTGCTCGAACGAGGCGATGGTCGAAGCCGAGTAGCCCAGCCGCTTGCCCAGCTCCTCCCGCTCCATCCCCGCCCGCGTCCGCAGCGTCTTCAGGCTCTGCCCGAACGCCGCCACCACACCCAAGCCGGACTTGTCCGCCGCCTGGCCGACCTCGGCCTCAGGCTCCTCTTCCGCCAACGCGCCCCACCTCTCGTACCGGCACCGACACGGCACGTACAAGCAGATCGCGTCAGTGCGTCACCACTGGTCACGCTACGCCACCAAGAGGAGCTTGGGAGGCATGACGAGCAACAACCACAGCCCCGACGGCACCATCCAACTCACCCGCTTCTCGCCTTACTTGAGCAGCAGGGTCTTCGCCCTCCGGTTCACCTCGACCGCCCGGGGCGCACGGCTCGCGCGCCGGCTCGTCGGCGTCCGGCTGGACGAGTGGGGTGTGCCGTACGGGACCGAGGCGCACGAGACCGTCGTGCTGGTCGCGGCCGAGCTGGCGGCGAACGCGGTGCGGCACGGGCATGTGCCGGGACGGGACTTCCACCTGCTGCTGCGGGTCACGGACGTCGCCCGGATCGAGGTCAGCGACACGCGCGCGGAGCGCGTACCGCCGCGCCCCGGCCGCCTTCCGGAGCCGGAACTCGCGGAAGGGGGCCGGGGCTTGCTGCTCGTCGAGCGGCTCGCCGAGCGCTGGGGCTGGTGCCCGAGGCTCGGCGCGCCGGGGAAGACGGTGTGGGCGGAGTGCGCCCTGCCTGAAGGGACGGGCTAGAAGGCGGTGTTGTAGGACGAGTCCTGTGTCAGGGACACGGACACACCGCGCTTGAAGGGAGCCGACCAGCTGCCGGTGCCCGCGTAGAAGGTCTCGTCACCGTTCGAGGCGATCAGGTCGGGCCGGCCGTCGCCGTTGGCGTCACCGACGGCGGTGAGCGAGGTGAAGGCCCCCCACCCGGCGCCCACCTTCGTACGGGCGGCGAAGGTGCCGTCGCCCTTGCCGAGGTAGAGCCAGAGGACGCCGTCCTTGTCGCGGGCGACGAGGTCTCCGGCTGCTCCTCCGGCGAGGTTGCCGGTGGCGGTGAGCCGGTTGTAGATGCCCCAGCCGTAGCCGATCTTCTTGCGGGTCGCGAAGGGCGCCGTGGCGCTGCCCGTGCCCTTGTACAGGTACAGGTCGCCCGCCTTGTCGGTGGCGACCAGGTCGGGCCGGCCGTCGCCGGTCAGGTCGCTGCCGCCCGCGAGCTGGTTGTACGTCTGCCAGCCCGCGCCGATCTTCGTACGGGCCGCGAGCGGCTTGTCGCGGTCGCCGGTGCCCTGGTAGAGCCAGAGGACGCCGTCGCGGTCCCGGGCGACGACATCGGGAGCCGCCGAGCCCGCGATGTTCCCCGTGGTTTCGAGCCGGTCGTAGATCTGCCAGCCACCGCCCACCCGGGAGCCGCCGGCGTCCGTCAGCGAGCCGCCCGGGGCGGTGGGCCGGGTGCCGAAGCGCAGCAGCACGCCGTCGAGGCCCCGGACGAGGAGGTCGGCCGTGCCGTCATCGTCGAAGTCGTGCGGGGCGGCGGGCCGGTTCACGGTGAACCGGCCGGTGGCCACGAGCCTGGGGCCGATGCCCTCGTCCGGGGCGGCGGTGAGCTTCCACTCGTACTCGCCGTTGCGGGCGGGACGCTGCCAGCCCGAGCCCTCCAGGTCCTTGCCGTCCCAGTGCCAGGTGAGGTGGCGCGGCATGCCGGCGGTGACGGGGTCCTGGGCGGACCAGCCGCCGTACACCGTCGTGCGGCTGCGCACATGGGTCAGGGTCAGCCACACCTCGCTGTCCGCCCGGGACAGGTCCCAGCCGAAGTCGACCCCGCCCGCGACCTGGGCGCCCGTGAGCGCGGTCGGGACGGAGGAGCCGGTGAGGGCGACGACGGTCGACTGCCCTGTGGACGCGACCAGTTCGACGTCCGGGCGGCCACCGTCGGCACGCGGCGAGATCCGGTAGAGGCCCTCGCCGTGCTCGGGGGTGCCGCCGCGCACCAGCAGGCTGCCGCCGGGGCCGGCGACGGCGGAGGAGAACGCGGTGAGGAGGACGGCCTTCTCCCCGGTCTCGACGGACTGGACGGTGAACGGCCGCTTCGTCGGGTTGTCCCCGCCGTTGAGCCACGTGGACGATTCGATGTGGACCTTCTGGCCGGACGCCACCCAGCCGCCGACGAGGTAGACCGGGTCGGTCAGGTCCTCGTCCGAGGGAATCCACCGCTCACCGGTCTGGCCGCGCTGGTGGGCGACGATCCCGTGGACGGCCCTGCCTCCCGACATCCGCGACTCCCGCCAGGCCACGTGCGTGGCGGAGACGCCACCGCCCAGCCGGGCCCACTGGTCCTCGGTCTGCAGATACGTGGTCGTGGCTCCCGAGGCGACGTCGACGAGGACCTTGGCGTTCAAGCCCCCGATCTCGCAGTCGTAGAGCGCGGAAGCCGTGTCGGTCCAGCCCTCGTCGCTGTCGAAGCACTCGAAGCCGGCCGACCCGACCAGCCATCTGGGCTTCGGGGTGCCGCCGTCGAGCGTGGCGGCGTACTGCTTCACCGTGCTGCCTTCCTCGTACTTCCCGAGGAGCATGGTGGTGCCGGCCAGGCCCTCGAAGAAGAAGCCGGCGCCGAGGGCGTCGAGGTTCACCTCCTGCGGGGCAGGGGCGGTTGCGGTGGGCGTCGACAGGTCGTAGACGCGCACCACCCGGCCCGCGACCGGGGCCGACCGGTCGACGGTGACGACGAGGTCCGAGCCGCCGGCGGCCGCGACGGTGGCGGCGGGCAGCACGACGGACGAGCCGTCCGCGTACCAGGTCCAGCGGAACTCCGGCGTGGCGCCGCGGGTCTTCGACAGGAAGCCGCTCGGTCCGGCGCCGATGACGTCCGCGTTGCGCGGGAACGGCACAGTGGTCTGCTGTGCCTCCTGCGCGGCGGCGGGCGCGGCCGTGGCCGGAATTGTGGTCAGTGCGCCGCCCGTGGCGGCGAGGACGATGGTGACTGCGGCGGCCGCGAGTCGGCGGCCGCGCGTGTGTGCACGGTTCAAGTGCGGGTTCCCCTCCCGTGAGAGATGCAGGGTAGCCATCACCCGGGTCGCGCCTCGCGGCGCCCCCGTACCGCCGCCGCCGGCACGTTCCAGGGCTGGGGCGAGCGTCAACAGGCGGCGCACGACAGCACGAAAGATGTGATCATTTAGCTCGATCGGGGGCGGTAGGCCCGATTCGTCGTAGGGGCGGGGCCATCGCGTGGATGATCTTGGTCGAGGTATCTCCGCCCGGCTGCGCGTTCCAGCCCCGGGCGTCTTCTGCCGATCCTGGAGGATCCATGCGACCCCCTGTTTCCCGCCTGCGCACGCGCGCGCTCGCCGTCGGGCTCGTGCTGGCCGCGGCCGCGCTCGTCCCCTCCGGCTCCGCCGGTGCGGCCGACCAGTACGAGTGGGCCGCGCTGGGCGACTCGTACACCGCCGGCGGCTTCGTCGGGGACCCGCTGCCCGCGCTGGGTGACGCTTCGCGGGACGGCTGCGACCGCACCACCGACGCCTACCCCGGCGTCGTCCAGCGGGAGCTCGACGAGTTCCCGCCGGGCAGGCTCGTCCACCTGACCGACGTGAGCTGCGGCAACGCCACCATCGCCGACATCGCCAAGGACAAGCAGACACCGGTCAGCCCGGTCCAGCCCCCCGCCACCGGCTGGCCCGCGGTGGACACGCAGATCAAGCGAGGCGGCCTGAACGACGCCACCGACGTCGTCACCATCGGCGTCGGCGGCAACAGCCTCCCCTTCGGCGGCATGCTCCTCAAGTGCCTCGAACAGGGTGCGGCCGGCAAGTCCTGCCGCGAGCACTACACCAATCCCCCCGAGGGAGGGGAGAGCATCCAGGACAAGCTCGCCCGGGTCCAGGACGAGTACGTCGAGATGCTGGCGCTGGTGCACCAGGCCGCGCCCAACGCCAAGGTGATCACGGTCGGCTACCCGGCCGTCCTGCCGGAATCAGCCGGCGACTGCACGACCGGCGACCTCACCGCGCTCGGCTCGATCGCCTCCGCCGACGTCGACTGGCTCCGTGACGACGTCCTCATGCAGCTGAACAGCACGATCAAGCGGGTCACGGACTTCTTCGGCGACCGCTACGTCGACGTCTACTCCTCCAGCGTGGGCCACGACGCCTGCCAGCCCGCCGACACCAAGTGGGTCGAGGGAATCTGCGGCGACGCCGGGGACTACTGGCCCGCCAAGGTCCCGGGCACGGCGCTGGACTGCGCCGTCGTCGACAAGCGCGCCACGCTGGTCCACCCCAACGCGGCGGGACACCAGAACACGGCGGCCCACGCGGAGCGAGCCATCCGCATCGCACTCCTCGAACGCTGACCGACCGGCCCGAACCCCGGCACCGCGCACGGAAGCGTGGTCCGGGGTCCGGGGCCTCGCGGCCGGAGGCACACTCGCCGCCGCTCCGGTCACGCCTCCCGCCGCCGCCCCCGCACCACCGCCAACAGCGGCACCACCGCCGCCAGTTCGCCCACCGCCCCCGTCCACAGCGCCGCACGCACGCCCGCGTACTGGCCGATCAGCCCGCCCGCCAGCGCACCCAGCGGCATGCAGCCCCACACCACGAAGCGGAAGGTCGCCGTCACGCGGCCGAGGAGCGGCGCCGGGGTGAGGCGCTGACGGAGGGACACCGAGCTGATCTTGAAGGTCATGAACGCCGTCCAGCCGAGCCCCTGGAGCGCGCACGCCACCGCGTACCGCCCGTCCGCCTGGAAGAACGGCAGCGCAAGCAGCCACAGCACCCCGCTGACCAGCACGGAGGCGCACATCGCGCGCCCCTCGCCGAGACGGGCCGCGATCCGGGTCGTGAGCAGGCTGCCGAGGAAGCCGCCGAGCGCCTCCGCCGTGAACACCAGACCGCACAGGAACGGCGACAGGCCCAGGTCCCCCGCCAGCAGCACCAGGAGCATGGACGCGCCGATCGTGCCGCACAGATTGGAGAGCGCGGACGTCAGGGTCAGCGCCCTCAGCAGCCGGTCCCGGAACACGAACCGCAGCCCCTCCGCGATCTCGCCCCGCAGCCGTGCCCCCGGGGCCCGCGCCGGGCGGGGGTCGGGGCGGCGGATCCGGGACAGGAGCAGCGCGGAGACCAGGAAGCTCACGGCGTCCACCGCCAGGGCCACCGGCGCCGTCACCGCCGCGACGAGCGCACCGCCCGCGCCGGGACCGCCCGCCGCCGTGACCGTACGGCTCGCCTCCAGGGCCACGTTCGCGTCCACCAGACGGTCCTGGTCCACCAGTTGGGGCAGGTGGCTCTGGTACGCGATGTCGAAGAAGGCCGTGCAGACGGACAGACCGAAGGCCACGGCGTAGAGATGGGGCAGCGTCAGGACGTCCAGCCATGCCGCGAGCGGCAGCGTGGCGAGGAGCGCCGCCCGGCCCAGGTCGCCCGCGATCATCACCCGGCGGCGGCGCATCCGGTCCACCCACGCGCCGGCCGGCAGCCCGAGCAGCAGAAAGCCCAGGTACTCGCAGGTCACCAGGAGTCCCGCCTCGAAGGGCGACGCGTCGAGCGGCCCGATCGCCACGAGCGGAAGCGCCAGGACGGTGACGGCGGTGCCGGCCTGACTCACGGTGTCGCCGATCCACAGCAGGCGGAAGTCCGGGAGCCGGAGGAGCCGGGGCGGTCGTTCAAGGGTCGTGGTCGTCATGTCGGGGAACACCACCATCCCCGGCCGGAGCCGACCATTGTTTTAGTCTGGGCGAAAAGCTCAAGGGGGGTCTCCGGTGGGAGAGATACGGTTCGGGGTCGACGACCTGGCACAGCTCCGGTTCGCCGTGTCACCCCTCTGGGAGTCGGTCGCCGCGCTGCGCGCCTCCGCCGACCCGGGCGGCCACGCCCTCCATCTCCCCTGGATCAAAACGGCGTTGACCATCGGCCGGGAGCGCACCGCCCTGCTCCCGCACCTGCCGGAGCTCGAAGCCCTCGCCCCTCCCCCGCGTTGCCCCCTCGCCGAGATCGAGGAGGAGCTCGCCATGGGGCCGGCCGGTCACGGGGAGGCCCTGCTCGCCTGGTGGCGGGCGGGGGTGCGCCCGTACTGGCCCCGGATCAGGGCCGTACTGGAGGCCGACCTCGCCCACCGCACCCGGCAGCTCGCCGAGGACGGCATCCAGGAGGTCTTCGCCCATCTCCACCCGAGCCTGCGGTGGGCCGAGGACCGGCTCACCGGCGTCGGCCTCCCCGCCCGGGGCCCCGCCCTGGACGGCGGCGGCATCACGCTCGCCCCGAGCGTGTTCACGGCCCGCTGCGTCCTGCTCCCCGGCCGGTACGGCGTCGCGCCGTGCCTCGTCTATCCCGCACGGGCCGTCGGCACCCTGTGGGAGCGCAACGCCGAGCCGTGCGACGGGCTCGCACGGCTCCTCGGGCGCAGCAGGGCGGGACTCCTGGGCCGTACGAGCACCCCGACGACCACCACCGGCCTCGCCCGGCAGACCGGCCTGAGCGCCGGCGCGGTCTCGCAGCACCTCGCCGTGCTGCGGGACACGGGCCTGGTGACCGCGCACCGGTACCGGCGCGAGGTGTACTACCGGGCGAGCGAACTCGGGCTTGCGCTGCTCGGCAACCCGAGCGGGGAGTAGTCGCCCGAGAGGCCCGGTCCGGCGGCTCCTACGCGCCCGCCACCAGCATCCCGCCCATCGCCAGCATCGTCGCCGCCACCAGCCCGTCCAGGATCCGCCAGGCCTTCGGCCGGGAGAGGAGGCCGCTGAGCAGCCGGGCGCCGAAGCCGAGGGCGAAGAACCAGCTCAGGCTCGCCAGGGCCGCGCCCACGCCGAAGGCCCAGCGCAGGTCGCCGCGGTCGGAGGCGAGCGAGCCGAGCAGCAGCACCGTGTCCAGGTACACGTGCGGGTTCAGCCAGGTCATCGCCAGGCACGTCAGGACCGCCCGGCGGGCCGAGCCGGCCTCCGGCCCGCCCGCGGTCAGCGCGGCGGCCGGATCGGGGCGCAGGACCCGCCGGGCCGCGAGGACGCCGTAGCCGAGCAGGAACGCCCCGCCCAGCAGGCCCACCGCGGTCAGCGCCGCCGGCCACGCCGTGACCACCGCCCCGACCCCCGCCACGCCGAGTGCGATCAGTACCGCGTCCGACACGGCGCAGATCGCGACCACCGCGAGGACCGCGTGACGGCGGGCGCCCTGGCGCAGGACGAACGCGTTCTGGGCGCCGATGGCCACGATGAGGGAGAGGCCGGTTCCGAATCCGGCGAGGACGGCGGCGAGGAGGGTGCTGGTCATGGCTTCGACCGTAAGGACGACGCTCGGATGAGTACAGCTAAAGATTCTTAGGTACCTTTAGCCGTACTTATGGACGAGCTTCCCCTGGACCAGGTCCGGACGCTGCTCGCGGTGGTCGACGAGGGCACCTTCGACGCCGCGGCCGCCGCCCTGCACGTGACCCCCTCCGCCGTCAGCCAGCGCGTCAAAGCCCTGGAGCAGCGCACCGGGCGGGTCCTGCTGCTGCGCACCAAGCCGGTGCGCCCCACCGAGTCCGGAGAGGTCGTGGTGCGGTTCGCCCGCCAGCTGGCGCGCCTCGAACGGGACGCCCGCGCCGAGCTGGGCCTGGCGGCCGAGCAGGGACCGGCCAGGATCCCGATCGCGGTCAACGCCGACTCCCTGGCCACCTGGTTCCTGCCCGCGCTCACCCGGGTCCCGCAGGACCCGCCGATCTGCTTCGAGCTCTACCGCGAGGACGAGTCCCACACCACCGCGCTGCTGCGCGAGGGCCAGGTGATGGCGGCCGTCACCTCGTCGCCCGACCCGGTGGCCGGCTGCACGGTACGGCGGCTCGGGCTGGCCCGCTACCGGGCCGCCGCCGCACCGGAGTTCGCCGCCCGCCACTTCACGGGGTCGCTGCCGGAGGACCTGAGCGTGGCCCCGACCGTGGTCTTCGACCGCCGCGACGCCCTCCAGGACGCCTTCGTACGGTCCCTCACCCAGGGCCGTGCGGGCGCGGGCCGCATCCGCCACCTGGTGCCCACCTCCGACGGCTTCCGGGACGCGGTGGCCTACGGCCTCGGCTGGGGCATGGTGCCCGAACCGCAGGCGGAACCGCTGCTGCGCTCCGGCCGGCTGGTGGAACTGGCCCCGGCGCGGCCCATGGACGTCCCGCTCTACTGGCAGCAGTGGAAGCTGGACTCGCCCGCCCTGTCGACCGTCGCCGAGGTGGTGGCGACGGCCGCCGCCGAGGCACTCCTGACCGAGAACGCGTGACGCCGCCGCCTCACGGCATGGCCGCTCCCGGGTCGGAGGCCTGCGCGGCCGGGCGCGGGATCGTCAGGCAGAACGGATGCCCCGCCGGGTCCAGCACCACCCGCCACAGGTCCGGGCGGGGCTGCTCGGCGGGCACGGTCGCGCCCCACTCCACCAGACGGGCCGCGGCCTCCTCCAGGTCCTCGACGTCGAAGTCCAGGTGCAGCTGCTGCGGGACCTCCTGGCCCGGCCAGGACGGCGGACGGTAGCCGTCGACGCGCTGGAAGCCGAGGAACAGGCCGCCGTCCGGGCTTCGCAGCCCCGCGAACTCGTCGTCGGAGCGGTCGGCGAGCGGGATGCCGGTGGCCCGGTGGTAGAACGCGGCCAGGGCCATGGGGTCGGCGCAGTCCAGCGTGACGGCGGTCAGTCTCATGAGCACGGGGCGACTCCAGGGTCGAGGGTCGCGGCCGCCACGGCCGCGGGGACGGAGAAGCTCGGGTCGAGCCGGGCGCAGCGAGGTCCCCGAGGGGCGACGGCACCGTCCGCGGCGGCGATCGGGGGCTGCCCCCGGGGCGAGCCGCGCCGGCACGGCACCGTCCGCACGCCCGGCGCCACCCCGGAATCCTAGGAGGGGCCCGCGTCGGACTCCGGCGCCTCCTCCTCCGGGTCCTCCGGTACCTCCGGGTCACCCGGTACCTCCGGGTCACCCGGTCCCTCCGCGTCCCTCGCCCCCTCCCGGCCCGCCGTGCCGACCGGGCCGCCCCCGCCGTCCGTGCGGTCCGTGCCGTCCGTGCCGTCCGTGCCGTCCGTGCGGTCCGTGCCGTCCGGCTCCGGGGCGGTCGGCCGGCCCGTCAGCGCCGCGAGCGAGTTACGGATGTGCTCCATGTGGGAGTGGATCTCGTCCCGCGCCTCCTCGTGCTCCCGCAGCACCCGCTCCGTCTCGCGCTCGATCCGCTCCGCCTTCATCCTCGCCTCGGCCAGCAGCTCCTGCGCACGGGCCTCGGCGTCCTCCTGGCCGTGCCGGGCCTGCTCCTCCGTCTCGGCCAGGGCCCGCTGCGTCTCCGCGAGCCCCGCCTCCGCCGCCGCGAACAGCTCCTCGTGGCGGGCGTCCAGAGCCGCCGCCTCCGCCTCGGCCGTACGCTCCGCCTCGTCCCGTACCGCCGTCTGCTCCGCGCGCTGCCCCGCCCGCAGGGCCTCCACCCGCCGCTCGGTCTCCTCGAAGAACTCCCGGGCCGCCGCCCGGGCACCCTCCGCGTCCCGCCGCGCGATCGTCGACATCTCCTCGGCCCGCCCGCGCGCCTCCTCCAGAGCCGCCCGGGCCGCCACCTCCGCCGCCGACCTGACACCCTCCGCGTACGCGCTCGCGGCCTCCGCCGCCTCACGGGCCGCCTCCTCGGCGGCCTCCGCGAGGGCCTGCGCCTCCGCCTCGGCGGCCCGGACGAGCCGCTCGTCCTCCTGCTCGGCCAGCTCCAGGATCTTCTGCGCGGCCTCGCCGAGGGACTCGTACCGCTGCGGCGCGAGCTGCCGGACGGCCAGCCGCAGCCCCGCGGCCTCCGCCTCCATCTCCTTCGCGAGGACCGTCAGCCGCGCCGCCCGCTCCCAGGCGGCGTCGCGCTCGTCGGAGAGCGCGGCGAGATGGCGGTCGACCTGCTCGGGCCGGTACCCGCGCCCCCGTCCGACGGCGAAACTCATCCCTGACGCCCCTTCTCCTCGGCCTCGAACAACCAGGATGCGTCATCAGAACGGACAAAAGGCGCCCAACGTGCACACACGTCGAGCGCCATTCGTCACATTCCGGCTACCGGTGACTACGGAGACCTACAGAAGGCCGTCCCACATCTGCTCCAGCAGCACCGACCACCAGTTCTCCGGCGACGACAGCGCCGCCGGGTCCAGCATCGCCAACTGCGCCTGGAAATCGACCGTCCAACGACCCGCCTGCTCCGGGTTCAACCCGAACCGCAGCCGCCACATCCGACCGAGCAGCGCCATCGCCCGCGTGAACTCCGGCAGCCCCGTGTTCACGAACTGCGGCGGCACCGACTGCCCGCCCGGACCCGCCTCCACCGGCACCGCCACGATGTGCGCGGTCCCGTACTGGACACAGATCGCCCGCCCGAAGTCCGAACCCAGCACCAGATACGAACTCGCGTCCGGCGCCGCCGGGACCTGCCGCTGCGCCGCCAGCTCCGCCAGCGTCGGCACCACCGGCACCGCCGGCTGCGCCCAGAAGAACGGCCCGAAGTCCGCCGGAAGCCCCGCCCACACCAGCGTGCGCGCCACCATCTCCGGCACACCCTGCCGGGACACCGCCCGCTGATCGAAACGCAGGATCCCCGGACCGAACGCACCCGCCAGCTCCTGCGCGATCCCCTCCGGGGGGACCGGCGGCGCCGGCTGCACCTGCGGCAGCGGCGCCCGCACCGGAGCCGGACGCGCCGGACCGTCCGCGACCTGATGCAACTCACCCTGATGGGTCAGGAGTTGCCGCATGCCCTGCTGACGGCCCGCGTGATCACGGCCGTACGGGGCGATGCTCGTGATCCGCGCCTGCGGCCACGTCTCCCGGATCATCCGCGCGCAGTAACCACCCGGCAGCTCACAGGACTCCAGCTCCGTGTGCAGCTCGAGGACCTGCTGCGGCGGCACGTTCATCGCCCGCAGCTCATGCAGGATCTGCCACTCCGGATGCGGGGTGCCCGGCGCCGAACGCCGGATGATCTGCGTCTCCGAACCGTCCGGCGCCCGGTACCGCAGCACCGCCTGATAGCCGGGCCCGACCGTCGGCTGACCCGTCGGCTGCGGATAGCCGTACGCCGGAGGCACGGGGCCACCCGGAGGCACGGGACCGGGCGCGGGCGGCGGCGTGTGCCCGCCCACCGGCGGCGCCGGAGCCGGCGGAGGCGGCGGGCCCCCCGGCCCGCCCAGACCACCCGGACCGGGCTGCGCCAGCATCGTCGCCGCGTGCGCGATACCGCCCGCGGGCGTACCACCCGGCACACCCGGCGGCGGCGGAGGCGGCGGAGGCGCGCCCGGACCACCCTGGTTCGGGTGCGCCAGCATCGTCGCCGCGTGATGCACCGGCTGCGGCGGCGTCACGGGACCCGGCGCGGCCGGCGCGGGCGGCGGGCCGGGCGGACCCGGCTGCGCCGGCGGCTGAAGACCCTCCGGGCCGAGCTGCGACACCAGCTGCGTGGGGATGTACGCGTTCGAGCCCGACGAACCACCCGGCACACCCGGAACCCCCGGCGGCGGAGGCGGCGTCGGACCACGCCCGGCCTTCGGCGGCAGCGCGGCCTTGCTCGTCGCGGCGTCCGCGATGTCCCCGGCACCCGGCGCCGAGGGCGCGGGCGGCGGAGGCGTCGGCGCACCCGGACCGGCCTGCGCGGAAGCAGGAGCCGACGCAGCGGCCGGAGCCGGCGCAGGAGCCGGCGAAGGCTGGGGCGCGGGCGGGGTCGGCGGAGCCGGCGGCACCGCACCCGGGGCCGGCGCGTTCGGGTCGAGACGAGGGGCGATCGCCGTCGGGGGCAGCGCACTGCCCCCCTTCATCAGCGCGGTCGGCGCGTCCGCACCCACCACCGGCGCCGGCGTGTCCTCGTCGTCCGTCCCCGACAGCGGCGGCGCGAAAACGGTCGCGGGCAGCGGCACCGCCCCGTCCGCACCCCCGGAACTCGCGTTCGCGTCCGCCCACGGGCTGCCGGACGCGGCAGCGGGAGCAGGAGCAGGAGCAGACGGAACCGGAGCCTCAGCCGGAACCGGAGCCGCGGGCTCCGCCGGCACGCCGTCCATCGCCGTCGGCTCGTACTCGGGAGCCGAAACCGGCTCCACCGCAGGAGCCGCAACCGGAACAGAAGCCGGCGCAGCCGACGAAGACACCGCCGCCGGCGACCCCACCGCATCCGAATCCGCCGACGAAGCCACCGAAGCCGAAGCCGACGGCGTCACCGCCCCCACCGGCTCCGACACATCGTCCACCGACGCCGACGCACCCCCGCTCTCCTGCGAAGCGTGCGACTCCTCCCGCGGCAACCCGATCTTGTCCGCCGCATCCTGCAACCACTCCGGCGGACTCAACAGGAACGACGTCTGGTTCAGATCGATCCGCGCCGCCGGCACCGCCGCCTGCGCCGGAACCTCGTCCGTCGCCCCGTACTCCTCCTCGTACCGCCGGATCACCTCACCCACCGGCAACCCCGGCCACAGCGTCGCCTCACCCGTGCGCGCGATCACCAGCCGCTGACGCCCGCCGTCCGACGTCGGACCACCCTCGCGGTCCTCCGCCCACACCACGAAACCCAGCTCGAACTCCCGCACCCGCACCTCACGGTGCTGATACGACGGCAGATCGCCGTTGATCCACTCCTCGGCGCGCTCCTGCGCCTGCGCGAACGTCACCACAGCCAGCTCACTCCCCCACCGGGACCACGGGCACGGCACGCGCGAAGCCACCGTCCACCATCAGGTTCGCCACCGTCTCCAGCTCCGGCGGATTACCCGCCAGACGCCCGAGGAACGCGTCGAAGTCCGCACCACAGGGCAGCAACAGCCGCTCCACCCGCTCGCTCACCGTCCAGCCGGCCGCCACCTCGCCGGAATCCCGCGCATCGTCATACGCGCAGAACCACACCGAACCGACCGCCGCACCCCGCACCTTCAACGCGATCAGACCACCCTGGACGAACGCCACGCCCAGATAGTCCTTCGTCAGATGGTCACGCAGACACTTGTTGACATAGACGAGGTCATTGACCCCCGCCTCCTCCCGCACCGTGAAGAACGGCTGGTCCACCAGAAGCCCCAGCTCCGCGTCGAGCGCCGCCCCCACCGGAGCACACCCGCCCGCCGCCTTCAGGAACGAGCGGTACGCCCCCGGCAGCCGATAGCCGAGATCCTCCTCGACACCCTGCAGCTGCAGCTCCGACACCGACACCAGACCCTTCGGCAGCCCGAAGTGCACCGGACGCGTCTCCTGCAGCGGACGCGTCCCCCGCTTCGACTGGTCCACCGCCGCCGTCGCCACCCCACCGTGATGACGCAACAACGCCTTCACCTCGACCGGAACCAGCTCCATCCGCCGCGACCGCGCCACGTGATGCCACGTCCAGCCGTGCGGCGTCGCCACCGACGGAATCGAGTCCCACAACTCATGACCCGTCGCCGCCATCGCCGCGTTCGCCGACACGTAATCCGTCAGCCGCAGCTCATCGACACCGAAACCCTCCGGCGGATCCGCGATCTCCGCCGCCGCCCGCGCGTACGGCGAGAAATCCGGGTGACCGTACTCGTCCACCCGTACCCCTCGCGGGTGACGGGACGCACGCACCGGATCCGGAAAATGCACGACCTGCCCGGCGTAGGCCGCATTCGGTGGCGCGGTGTCCTGCCCGAGCCGACCTGTCGTCATGGCGGTTGCCCCCTGCATGGCGTCGCTGACTGCTGCTACCGGCTGCTTCCGCACAGCCTGATTCCGCACAGCCTATGCGCTGCCACAAGAGCCCGACCCGGACCCGATCCCACGACGACGGACCGTGACCAACTGTCACGACGCCATGACAGCCACACCATGATTCCGACACACCGAAGCGCCGTTTCGCCGCCCCAGCTTCCCCATATGGCTCCCTATTTGGCAGGCTGTCCACGCAACTCGGGGGATTGCAGGAGGGGAAGACCAGCACCATGCACGCAACCACAACGCCCACACAGGGTGACCCACGCCTCAACTGGAGCAGCAGCGCCGAGGCCACGCGCGCACCCTTACTGCGACACCGCCGCGACGGAATCCTCCCCACCGTGGGAGCCGCACTCTCCGTCCGCGGCGAGACCCTCACGTGCACCGCGGGCCGCGGCGACCGGCCCCCCGTCCTGCACGCCCTCGTCCAGGACTTCCTCGACACCCTCACCAGCAGCCAGCGGGAACGCTTCACCGGCCGCTGCCCCGAAGCGATCCTCCTCTCCCGGCACCTCACCGCCACCGAGAACGGCCGCTCCAAACGCGCCCAGCGCAAACCACTCACCCACAGCGAAGCCCGCCGCTCCCTCAAACACGCCAAACTCACCGCCCGGCGCATCCGAGAAGACGGCGACCCGCTCCACGGCAGCTACGCCGCACCCTGCCGCTCCTGTACGGCGATGCTCGCCCACTTCGGCGTCCGCACCGTCGACCCCACCACGCCTGTCGAGAACGGCTGACCCCACCCACATGCCCGACCACAGCACCACCCGCTTCCCGGTCAACGTCGACGCCGCACTCCGCGAAGCCGGCTGGCAGCCCGGCCGCTGGGACATCAAGCTCGCCGAAGAATGGGCCGACACCCTGCGCGCCCACGTCTCCCCCGCCGGCCACCGGCACAGCGTCTTCCCCGCCGCCGTCGAGGCCTGGGCCGAATTCGGCGGCCTCCGCATCACCGCACCCGGCCACGGCCGGCAGATAGCACCCGCCGCCGTCCGCTTCGACCCCCTCGCCGGACTCCACCTCTCCCGCACCCTCGCCGACCTCGGCCGCGCCCTCGACACGGAGCTCGCACCCCTCGGCGAGGAAGGCGAACACCAGGCCGTCCTGGCGATGGACATCGAAGGCAGGGTCTACAGCCTCGACCACGCAGGCGACTGGTACCTGGGCAAGGACATCGACGCGGCGCTGTCGACCCTGATCACCGGGGCACAGCCCACGAGACTGACAGCGGGGTAGGTCCTACGCCGCGCCGTCCTGCCCGCCCGTCGGCAGCACCGCCGACACCTTGAAACCACCCGCGTCCGTCACCCCCGACACGAACACACCCCCCAGCCGCAGCACCCGCTCCCGCATCCCCACCAGACCGTTCCCCCCGCTCGGCAGCCCCACATCGGCCACCCCGGCATCCGACGGCCCGTTCTCCACCTGCATCGCGACCTCCGCGGCCCGGTGCGCCAGACGCACCACGACCTCCGCACCCGCCGCATGCTTGTGGACGTTCGTCAGCGCCTCCTGCACCACCCGGTACGCCGTCCGCTCCACCTCAGGGGCGTACGCACGCGCCTCACCGATCACCACCAGCTCCACCGCCGCACCCGCCAGCCGCGACTGCTCGCACAGCGACTCCAGGGCGTCCAGGCACGGACCGTCATCGGCGGCAGCCTCCGCAGCGGCCGCAGCGGCCCGCCCCACGGCGGCCAACGGCACCGCGGCGGGCGCCACCGGAACGGCCCCCTCCCGCAGCACCCCCAACATCTCCCGCAACTCCGTCAGCGCCTGCCGGCCCATGTCCCCCACCAGAGCCGCGTTCCGCACCGCCTTCTGCGGATCCTTCAACGCCACCGCCTGCAACGCCGCCGCGTGCACCACCATCAACGACACCCGGTGCGCCACCACGTCGTGCATCTCACGCGCGATCCGCGTCCGCTCCTCCTGCCGCGCCCACTGCGCCCGCTGCTCGGCCCGGTCCGCCAGCAGCGACAGCTCCTGCTCCAGCGAGTCGGCCCGCTCGCGCAGGCTCTCCATCAGACGGCGCCGGGCCCCTATGTAGAGGCCGAAGAGCACCGGCGGCGCGTTGAGCCCGAGGGTCATGAAGAGCGCGACGCTCGGCACGTACCAGCCGCTCGGATCGATGTCCGGCGGACCCTGATCCACCTGGGCGACGTCCTGCCGCATCCGCACGAAGGTCACGACGAAGACGGCGAGCGTCGACATGCCGGCCAGAGCCGCGGTGATCCGCCGGGGCACGTCGGAGGCGGCGAGCGTGTACAGCCCGACGATCCCCATCAGGAAGCCCATCTCGGCGGGCGCGACGGCGATCGACACCAGGACGACGGCGATGGGCCAGCGGCGCCGCACGAGCAGGGTCGACCCCACGATCAGGCCGAACAGCACGCCCACGGGCACCGGCAGCGAAGCCTTCTCGGCGAAGCCGACGCCCTCGACGGCACACTCCAGCGCGGACACGAGCGCGAGCGCTGCGTCGAGCACGGCGCTGCGCCGTCTCCCCCACCACCACCAAGTCCCGACGCCCTCGGCGTCCCGGTCTGCCCCCGTTGTGGTCATACCCACCACCCTACGGGTGGGCCCCCACGTCAACGCGGCACACACCAGTCCCTCGAACTGTTGAATCGCCCAGATTTTCGATCCGGACGTCCGCATTCCGGACGATGGTGTTCGTATGACAGTCGCCACGAGCAAGTACGCGGACTTCGAGAATCTGCGTGAGCAGGCCGTCGCCCTCCGCCGCGAGGGCCTCAGCCGACGCCAGATCCGAGACCGCCTCCACGTCGACAACAACGACATCCTCAACCGCCTGCTCGAAGGCGAGCCCCCACCGGAGTGGACGAAGCGCCCGAACGCGAAGGACGACCTCCGCGACCGCGCGAGGGAGCTCCGCCTCCAGGGCTGGACCTACGACCAGATCCAGGTCGAGCTGGGCTGCTCGAAGAGCTCGATCTCGCTGTGGGTAAGGAACCTCCCGAAGCCCGAACGGAAGCGGACCCGGGAGGAAGCATCGGAGATCGCCCGGCGAGGCTGGGAAGTCACGCTGCGCCGACGCGACGAGGAACGCCAGGCGGTCAAACGCGCGGCGGCCGCAGAAATCGGCGCGATGTCGGAGCGCGAACTCTTCCTGCTGGGCGTGGGCCTCTACTGGGCGGAGGGCACGAAGGACAAGCCGCACGCCCGCCGCGAACGCGTGACCTTCGTGAACAGCGACCCCGGGATGATCCAGGTCTTCACCGCATGGCTCGATCTCCTTGGCGTCGAACCCGAGCGGCGGAGGTACTACGTGATGATCCACGAGACCGCGGACGCGGGCGACGCAGAGAGGCACTGGGGCGACCTCGTCGGCGTCGATCCCTCGACCTTCGGCAAGACGACCGTCAAGCGGCACAACCCGCGAACCAACCGCAAGAACGTGAGTGCCGACTACCACGGCTGCCTCGTGATCCGAATCCTTGGGGGCGCAGACCTTTACCGTCGCATCGAGGGCGCCTGGTGCGGCATAGTAGGGGCCGTCTCGATTCCCCGAACGGGAAATCGGACATAGCGGGCGAACCATCCCGGATCGTCTAACGGTAGGACAAATGGTTTTGGTCCATTGAATGAGGGTTCGATTCCTTCTCCGGGAGCCCACCAGCGCGGGTCCTGACCGTCCAGGTCAGGACCCGCACTCATGTCCGCCTCCCCGCCCCCCGGTATCCTTCGTGGGTCCACCACCCAAAGCCGAAGGGCATTCCCGTGAGCGCCAACCGCCCGGCAGCCGTCGTCGTCCTCGCAGCGGGTGAGGGCACCCGCATGAAGTCGAAGACCCCCAAGGTCCTGCACGAGATCGCCGGGCGTTCGCTCGTCGGGCATGTCGTGTCCGCCGCCCGGGAGTTGGAGCCCGAGCACCTCGTCGTCGTCGTCGGGCACGCCCGCGAGCTCGTGAAGGAGCACCTCGACGCGTACTACGCCGGGACCCGGACCGCCGTCCAGGAGCAGCAGAACGGCACCGGGCACGCGGTGCGGATGGCGCTGGAGGAGCTCGTCGAGGTGCCCGAGGGGACCGTTGTGGTCGTCTGTGGCGACACTCCGCTGCTGTCCGGGGAGACGCTGAAGGCGCTAGCCGACACGCATGCCGCCGACCGTAACGCCGTGACCGTGCTGACCGCCGAGGTTCCGGACTCGACCGGGTACGGGCGGATCGTGCGGGACGCCGAGACCGGTGCCGTGACGGAGATCGTGGAGCACAAGGACGCCTCTGCGGCGCAGCTCGCGATCCGGGAGATCAACTCGGGCGTGTTCGCGTTCGACGGGAAGCTGCTGGCCGAGGCGCTGGGCCAGGTGCGGACGGACAACAGCCAGGGCGAGGAGTACCTCACCGATGTGCTGTCGATCCTGCGTGAGGCCGGCCACCGGGTCGGGGCGTCCGTGGCGGGTGATCACCGCGAGATCCTCGGGATCAACAACCGGGTGCAGCTCTCCGAGGCGCGTGCCCTGCTGAACCGGCGGCTGCTCGAGCGGGCCATGATGGCCGGTGTGACGGTCGTGGACCCGGCGTCGGTGTTCGTGGACGTGACCGTGACCTTCGAGGCCGACGCGGTGATCCTGCCGGGTACGCAGCTGCTGGGTGCCACGCACATCGCGGAGGACGCGGTGGTGGGGCCGAACACGCGCCTCCAGGACACCACGGTCGGCAAGGGCGCCCGGGTGGACAACACGGTCGCCTTCTCGGCCGTCATCGGTGAGAGCGCGTCCGTGGGGCCGTTCGCGTACCTCCGTCCGGGGACGAACCTCGGGAAGAAGTCGAAGGCCGGTACGTACGTCGAGATGAAGAACGCGACGATCGGTGAGGGTACGAAGGTCCCCCATCTGTCGTACGTGGGTGACGCGACGATCGGCGAGTACACGAACATCGGCGCGGCGAGCGTCTTCGTGAACTACGACGGTGAGGCGAAGCACCACACCACGATCGGGTCTCACTGCCGTACGGGTTCGGACAACATGTTTGTGGCTCCTATCACCATCGGGGACGGGGCTTACACCGCCGCGGGGTCCGTGATCACGAAGGACGTGCCGGCCGGTTCGCTCGCCGTGGCCCGGGGCCAGCAGCGGAATATCGAGGGTTGGGTGGCCCGGAAGCGGCCCGGCAGTGCTGCCGCGCAGGCCGCTCAGGTCGCGTCTGAGGAGTCCGCCGGCGAAAGCTGACCGGAAACGGGTACGTCGAACTCGGCGTACCGTGATACGTGCACACAAATTCGGCTGGTTCGCACGCGCGCACGGGAGCGCGAGGGTCGCGGCCAGAGAACACGTCTGAGGAGACAGTGCTGTGACCGGGATCAAGACGACCGGCGAGAAGAAGCTGATGCTCTTCTCCGGCCGCGCCCACCCCGAGCTGGCCGAGGAGGTCGCACACCAGCTGGGTGTCGGCATCGTGCCGACCAAGGCGTTCGACTTCGCGAACGGCGAGATCTATGTCCGCTTCCAGGAGTCGGCGCGCGGCGCGGACTGCTTCCTGATCCAGAGCCACACGGCTCCGATCAACAAGTGGATCATGGAGCAGCTGATCATGATCGATGCTCTGAAGCGGGCTTCCGCCCGGAGCATCACCGTGATCATCCCGTCGTACGGCTATGCCCGTCAGGACAAGAAGCACCGTGGCCGTGAGCCGATCTCGGCGCGTCTGGTGGCGGACCTGCTGAAGACGGCGGGTGCGGACCGCATCCTGACCGTGGACCTGCACACGGACCAGATCCAGGGCTTCTTCGACGGTCCGGTGGACCACCTGTCGGCCCTGCCGGTGCTCGCGGACTACGTGGGTGCGAAGGTCGACCGCGAGAAGCTGACGATCGTGTCTCCGGACGCGGGTCGTGTGCGGGTCGCGGACCGCTGGTGCGACCGTCTGGACGCGCCGCTGGCGATCGTGCACAAGCGTCGTGACAAGGACGTCGCCAACCAGGTGACCGTGCACGAGGTCGTCGGTGACGTGAAGGGCCGTGTGTGTGTCCTGGTGGACGACATGGTCGACACGGGCGGCACGATCTGCGCGGCCGCGGACGCCCTGTTCGCGCACGGTGCGGAGGACGTCATCGTGACGGCGACGCACGGCATCCTGTCGGGTCCGGCCGCGGACCGGCTGAAGAACTCGAAGGTGAGCGAGTTCGTGTTCACGGACACGCTGCCGGTGCCGGGTGCGCTGGAGCTGGACAAGATCACGGTGCTGTCGATCGCGCCGACGATCGCGCGCGCGGTGCGTGAGGTGTTCGAGGACGGTTCGGTGACGAGCCTCTTCGAGGAGCACTGAGTCACCGCCGGATGATGTGTGGATCAGCCCGCCCGGGGTCCGGGCGGGCTGATCCATTTGGGCGGGGTGACGGGGCCGGGTAGACTGCCGTAGTTGCTCGGCGAGGGAGGTCGTGACCGTTCAGGGTCGCGGCGGTCCGTTATCGACGCGCTCTTCGTAGCAGGCCATCGCCAGTCGTGGCCGGGTGACCACCTTTTTCGTCACCTTCTACGAGGAGTGCACCATGTCCGAGGTCAAGCTCGCCGCTGCCGTCCGTACCGAGTTCGGCAAGGGCGCCGCCCGTGCCATCCGCCGTGCCGCCCAGGTTCCCGCCGTCGTCTACGGCCACGGCTCGGAGCCGGCCCACATCACCCTTCCGGCCCACGACCTCGGCCTCGCCCTGCGTACGCCGAACGTCCTGCTGTCCCTGGACATCGACGGCAAGAACGAGCTGGCGATCCCGAAGGCCGTCCAGCGTGACGCCATCAAGGGCTTCCTGATCCACGTCGACCTGCTTCTCGTGAAGCGCGGCGAGAAGGTCACGGTCGAGATCCCGGTCCAGGCCGAGGGTGAGCTGGCCGCCGGTGGCAACCTGCTGGAGCACGTGCTCGGCACCCTGTCCGTCGAGGCCGAGGCCACCCACCTCCCCGAGGCCGTCACGGTCTCCGTGGAGGGCCTGGAGGCCGGTGCCTCCGTCCTCGCGAAGGACATCACCCTCCCGAAGGGCGCGACCCTGGTGACCGACGCCGACGCCGTCGTCCTGCAGGTCCTGGCCGCGCAGGCCGAGGAGCCGGCCGCCGAGGGCGAGGGCGCCGAGGGCGCCGAGGCCTGAGCCGTAGGCTCTGTCTGACGTGACGGGGTGATGGGCCGTTCGGGCCCGTCACCCCGTTTCTCTTGCACGGATCCTGTACGGATCTTGTACCTACACCCGGATACTCGGATACGAGGAGAGCTGCGCACATGACGGACGACGCGAACGCCCCCTGGCTGATCGTCGGTCTCGGCAACCCGGGGCCGGAGTACGCGGCCAACCGCCACAACATCGGTTTCATGGTCGTGGACCTGCTCGCGGAGCGGATCCGGGGCTCGTTCAAGCGGGCGCAGAAGGCGCAGGCGCAGGTCGTCGAGGGTCGGATGGGGCCGCCGGGACCGGAGAACCGCCGGGTGATCCTGGCGAAGCCGATGTCGTACATGAACCTGTCGGGCGGTCCGGTGACGGCGCTGCGGGACTTCTACAAGGTGCCGACGGCGCATGTGGTGGCGATCCACGACGAGCTGGACATCGACTACGGGGTGCTGCGGCTGAAGCTGGGCGGCGGCGACAACGGGCACAACGGTCTGAAGTCGATGACGAAGGCGATGGGTGCGGAGTACCACCGGGTGCGGTGCGGGATCGGGCGTCCGCCGGGTCGGATGCAGGTGGCGGACTTCGTGCTGAAGGACTTCTCGTCGACGGAGCGCAAGGACCTGGACTGGTTCGTGGACCGGGCGGCGGATTCGGTGGAGTGTCTGGTGGCGGAGGGTCTGGAGCGGGCCCAGTCGGCGTACAACTCGTAGGGTCTGGCGCGGGCCCGGTCGGCGTACGAGTCCTGGGGGCTCCTGGGGCCTGGTGATCGGGACGTACGACTGTACGATCGCGGGTCATGACGCACGTCCGTACCGCAGCCATGGCCCTGGTCGCCCTGCTCCTCGTCGTCGCGGGTGCCTGGTCCTCGTGGAACTCCGCCCAGCATGTTCTGCTCGCGAAGGGGCGTGAGCACGGGACGTTGACGGTGACGGACTGTACGGATGAGACGTGCAGTGGCCGTTATGCCCCGGAGGATCCTTCGTCGACGCGTCGGACGCTGACGATCGCGCGTTCGGTGGCGGCGGAGAAGGGGGCGGTGATTCCGGTGGTGGTGAAGCCGGGTACGGGTGAGGGTGTGCGGACGGGCTGGGGTGGTGGTCTGCACGCGTGGCTGCCGTTGGGCGGGGCGTTGCTGCTCGCGGCGCCGTTGGTCGGTGGGGGGATGCGGCTGACGCGGACGGCGTGGTCGCTGGCGGGAGTTGGCGGGGCGGTGTTGGTGGCGGCGTTTTTCGCCCTCTGACCCGTTTAAACCTGTTCCTTGGTCAATCGTTATGGACCGCTGCCTTAAAGATGACTTAAGGCGACGGATAGGCTGCCCCAGCCACCTCCCACGGCATCCTCATCCCACAGATGGACGACTGCACATGCGACGCTCCCTCATCCCCGCAGCCGCTCTTGTCGCGGCCATGGCGGGTTCCCTGACCCTGGCCCCCGCCGCCTTCGCGTCGGACGGGACCCACACGTACCCGCTGCACCAGCCGACGCCGATCGTCGCGTCGGACGCGCCGCACGACGGTGACTGCCCGACGATCCCGGCCGACAAGGACGGCTGGCACTTCGTCATCCCCGGCAACACCGCGGACTTCACCAAGCTGACGGTGACCTTCGAGCCGGGTGGCGAGCAGGTCATCACGACCTTCGGTCCGCCGAACGACAAGCACGCGTACGTCGCTTCCGAGCCGGGCGCGAAGCTGGTCTCGGCCGAGGCCGAGGTCGACGGTGTCATCAAGCAGGGCTGGTTCAACCTGTCCCACACCTGCGTGGCGACCGAGACCAACAACACGACCGGCGGCAGCACCACGGGCGAGCAGACCACGGGCGGCTCGACGACCGGTGAGCAGACCACGGGCGGCTCGACCACCGGTGAGACCACCGCCACGGGCGGCTCCACGACCGGCGAGACCACCGCCACGGGCGGCTCCACCACGGGTGAGACCACCGCGACCGGCGGCTCGACCACGGGTGAGACCACGGGTGAGACCACGGCCACGGGCGGCGCCACCTCCGGCGAGCAGGCCAACGGTGGTTCCGCCACCGGTGGCGAGGTCAAGGACGAGAACGGCAACCTCGCCGAGACCGGTTCCTCCGCGCCCGTCGGCATCCTCGCCGCCGCCGCTCTGGCCCTCGCGGCCGCCGGTGCGGTCCTGGTGACGCGTCGTCGCAAGGCCTCGCAGAACTGACGTACCGCGCATGACGACAGAGCCCCCGCCGGAGTGTCCGGCGGGGGCTCTGTCGTGTGTGCGGGAGGGGTGTCAGCCGGTGTTGCGGAGGCCGGCGGCGACGCCGTTGACGGTGAGGAGGAGGGCCCGTGCGAGCAGCGGGTCCGGGTCCTCGCCGCGCGCGGCGGCGGCGCGCTGGCGGGCGAGGAGGGCGACCTGGAGGTAGGAGATGGGGTCCAGGTAGGCGTCGCGGATGGCGAAGGTCTGCTGGAGGACCGGGTTGGAGTCGAGGAGCTTCTGGCCGCCGGTGACCTTGAGGACCTCGGCGACGGTCAGCGCGTGCTCGGCCTCGATGGTGTCGAAGACGTGCTTGAGGTTCTCGGGGACGAGGGTGTCGACGTAGTGGCGGGCGATCCGCAGGTCCGTCTTGGCCAGCGTCATCTCCACGTTGGAGAGGAAGTTGCGGAAGAAGCCCCACCGCTCGTACATCTCGCCGAGGACGGCGTCGAGGCCGGCTTCGCGCAGGGCCTTGAGGCCGGAGCCGACGCCGAACCAGCCGGGGACGATCTGCCGGGACTGGGTCCAGCCGAACACCCACGGGATGGCCCGCAGTCCGTCGAGCGAGACGCCGGAGCCGGGGCGGCGGGAGGGCCGGGAGCCCAGGTGCAGGTCGGCGAGCTGGTCCACCGGTGTCGACGCGAGGAAGTACGTCGGCAGGTCGGGGTCCTCGACGAGGCGGCGGTAGGAGGCGTGGGCGGCGTCGGAGACGACGTCCATGGCCGCGTCCCAGCGGGCGAGGGCCTCGTCGGACTGGCGCGGCGCGGTGTGCAGGGCGGAGGCCTGCAGGGTGGCGGCGACGGTCAGTTCGAGGTTCTCGCGGGCGAGGGAGGGGATGAGGTACTTGTCGGAGATGACCTCGCCCTGTTCGGTGACCTTGATCTCGCCCTCGAGGGTGCCCCAGGGCTGGGCGAGGATCGCGTCGTGCGAGGGGCCGCCGCCGCGGCCGACGGTGCCGCCGCGGCCGTGGAAGAGGCGCAGGCGGACGCCGTAGCGGTGGGCGACGTCGCGGAGCCTGCGCTGGGCGCGGTGGATCTCCCACTGGCTGGTGGTGATGCCGCCGAACTTGGAGGAGTCGGAGTAGCCGAGCATGACCTCCTGGACGTCGCCGCGGAGCGAGACGAGGCGGCGGTAGGAGGGGTCGGCGAGCATGTCGTCGAGGATGACGTCGGCGGCCTTGAGCTCGTCGGTGGTCTCCAGGAGCGGGACGATGCCGATCTTGGCCCAGCCGCCGTGGAGGTCGATGAGGCCGGCTTCGCGGGCGAGGACGGCGGCGGCGAAGACGTCGTCGGCGCCCTGGCACATCGAGATGATGTAGGACTCGATGACCTCGGGGCCGAAGCGCTCGAAGGACTCCTTGATGGTGTGGAAGACGCCGAGGGTCTTCTCGCCGGCGGCGTCGAGGGGGGCCGGGGTGGGGGCGAGGGGGCGGCGGGAGCGGAGTTCCTTGGCGAGGAGCTTCTGCCGGTAGTCGCGGGGCATGTCGGCGTATCGCCAGGACTCCTCGCCGAGGCGGTCGAAGAGCTGGCCGAGGGCGTGGTGGTGGGCTTCGGCGTGCTCGCGGACGTCCATGGTGGCGAGCTGGAGGCCGAAGGCGGAGAGGGTGCGGATGACCCGGTCCATGCGGCCGTCGGCGAAGAGGGCGCCGCGGTGTTCGCGGAGCGAGGTCTGGATGAGGGTGAGGTCGCGGATGAGTTCGGCGGTGCCGAGGTAGTCGCGGCCGTCCTGGTGGGGGGTGCCGTGGGCCAGGCGCTCGCGGGTGTTGACGAGCTTCTGCCGGATGCAGGTGGCCTTGAGGCGGTAGGGCTCCTCGGCGTTGAGGCGCTTGTAGCGGGGGCTGATCTCGGGGAGGAGTTCCAGGTCGCGCTGGAGGGAGTCCAGGAGTTCCTGGGTGGCTCCGGTGTAGCGGATGGAGTTGGAGAGCAGTCCGCGGAGGAAGTCGACGAGTTCGAGGGCGTCGGTGATGCCGTGCTCGTGCTGCAGGATCAGGATGTCCCAGGTCACCTGGGGGGTGACGTTGGGGTTGCCGTCGCGGTCGCCGCCGATCCAGGTGCCGAAGGTGAGGGGGCGGGTGCCGGCGGGGAGTTCGACGCCGACGCGCTCGAGTTCGGCGGCGAGGTCCTCGAGGACGTCGCCGACGGCGTTGGCGTGCAGCTCGTCGAGGTAGTAGATGGCGTTGCGGGCCTCGTCGGCGGGCTCGGGGCGGACGACCCGGAGTTCGTCGGTCTGCCAGATGAGGTCGATGTTCTCGGCGAGCCGGAGGTCGGTACGGCGCCGCTCGGACTGGCTGACCGGGGTCTCCAGGAGGGCGGCGATGCGGCGGAGCTTGTTGAGGACGGAGCGGCGGGCGGCTTCGGTGGGGTGCGCGGTGAAGACGGGCCGTACGTTGAGGTTCTTGACGGTCTCGCGGACGTGTTCGGGGTCGCCGTCCTTGAGCATGTCGGCGGTGCGGGCGAGGAGGCCGCCCTCGGCGGCGCGCTTCTCGCGCATCTCGCGGCCGCGGTGGACCTGCTCGGTGACGTTCGCGAGGTGGAAGTAGGTGGAGAAGGCGCGCACGAGCTTGGCGGCCGTCTCGAGTTCGACGCCGCGGAGCAGCTCGGCTGCGGCTTCGCCGTCCTCGCGGGTGAGGCGGCGGACCTTCTCGACGAGGTCGAGGAGTTCGTGGCCTTCCTGGCGTACGAGGGTCTCGCCGAGGAGGTCGCCCAGTCGGCGGATGTCGGCGCGCAGCTCGGTGCTGGCGGTGGGGGTCTGGTCGGCACTGCTCACAGGTGCGGCTCCTTGCAGTGTTTGAGCACGTCTGGAGGGGTTCTGGAGGCTTGCGGACCGCGCTGTCCGACGCCCCCAGGATAGGTGTCCACATGGTGGGCGGCGGGCAGGCCCCTCTTTGTGCCCTCTTGCCGCGCGCCACGGCGCTGCCATACTTACGACGCCGTAGGTTACGGAGGCGTAGCCACGGCTTCGTGCTTCGACGCGTTTCCCCTGTTTTCCCTCACCCCCCTGGGACATCCATGACCATGAGCCCCGAGCTGACGTCGGCATCCGCGGCGCCGGACGACATCGCGGCCCTGCCCTCCGCCACGCTGGGCGGGGACAGCAAGCGTTCGGTCGAGCAGATCACCCTGCTGCTGTTCATCACGGTGCCGTTCCTGGCGCTGCTGGCGGCGGTGCCGCTGGCGTGGGGCTGGGGGGTGAGCTGGCTGGATCTGGGGTTGATGGTGGCGATGTACTACATCGGCTGTCACGGGATCACGATCGGTTTCCACCGGTACTTCACGCATGGTTCCTTCAAGGCGAAGCGGCCGCTGCGGATCGCGCTCGCGATCATGGGTTCGCTGGCGGTCGAAGGTCCCCTGGTGCGCTGGGTGGCGGATCACCGCAAGCACCACAAGTTCTCGGACGCGGAGGGTGACCCGCACTCGCCGTGGCGGTTCGGCGAGACGGTGCCGGCGCTGATGAAGGGCCTGTGGTGGGCGCACATCGGCTGGATGTTCGACGAGGAGCAGACGCCGCAGCACAAGTACGCGCCCGATCTGATCAAGGACCCGGCGATCCGGGCGATCTCGCGCCAGTTCGTGCTGTGGACGGTCGTGTCGCTGGCGGTGCCGCCGCTGGTGGGCGGTCTGGTGACGATGTCGTGGTGGGGCGCGTTCACGGCGTTCTTCTGGGGCTCGCTGGTGCGGGTGGCGCTGCTGCACCACGTGACGTGGTCGATCAACTCGATCTGTCACGCGGTCGGCAAGCGTCCGTTCAAGTCGCGTGACCGCTCGGGCAACGTGTGGTGGCTGGCGGTGCTGTCCTGCGGCGAGTCCTGGCACAACCTGCACCACGCGGACCCGACCTCGGCGCGGCACGGGGTGCTGCGCGGGCAGCTCGACTCCAGTGCGCGGCTGATCCGCTGGTTCGAGCAGCTGGGCTGGGCGACGGACGTGCGCTGGCCGGCGAAGTCCCGCATCGAAGCCCGCCGCCAGAGCGCGCCCGCAGACGCGGCATGATGGAAGACGTGGCGATCGAGGGCAGGACCGGCGGTACCGGCAGCAGCGGCGGAGAGCAGAAGCCCCGGCGGGGCCGCCGGGTGCGGATGACGGGCGCGGAGCGCCGGGAGCAGCTCCTCGACATCGGTCGCACGCTCTTCGCGGAGAAGGGCTTCGAGGGCACGTCGGTGGAGGAGATCGCGGCGAAGGCCGGGGTGTCCAAGCCGGTGGTGTACGAGCACTTCGGGGGCAAGGAGGGGCTGTACGCGGTCGTCGTCGACCGGGAGATGCGGCAGCTCCTGGACGGGGTGACGGGGGCGCTGACGGCGGGGCATCCGCGGGAGCTCCTGGAGCAGGCGGCGTTCGCGCTGCTCGACTACATCGAGAACTACACGGACGGGTTCCGGATTCTCGTACGGGATTCGCCGGTGGCGCAGTCGACGGGGACGTTCGCGTCGCTGATCAGTGACATCGCCACGCAGGTGGAGGACATCCTGGGTCTGGAGTTCAAGGCCCGGGGATTCGACCCGAAGCTGGCGCCGCTGTACGCGCAGGCGCTGGTGGGGAGTGTGGCGCTGACGGGCCAGTGGTGGCTGGATGTGCGCAAGCCGAAGAAGGCGGAGGTCGCGGCGCATCTGGTGAACCTGGCGTGGCACGGGCTCGACGGTCTGGAGCAGAAGCCGCGGCTGATAGGGCACCGCAAGAACTGAGGCCGGGGGCCGGGGCGGGGTGCCGGGAGAGCTGACGGAGTGCGGAAATCGCCTCGACTCCTCGTCACCCCCCAGGGGTACACTCCACCCCACATCCGGGGGGGTGTGTTCGCCCTCCGTGCGTGCTGGTGGTTGTGGCCGTGCGGAGGCGTCGCGGACCTCTCTTTCCCGGTCCTGGTTCTCACGTTCCCCAGGGGGGGATCTTTTGCGTTCCGCATTCTCCGGGCGTGCTCGTCGTGTCACCACCTGCACCGCGCTCGCCCTCTCCGCCGGCATGCTGCTGGCGTCTCCCGCCGTGGCCGATCCGGCGCCCCGTCCGCCGCGTCCCGTCATGGAGCAGCCGCAGAGCGCCGACACGACGACGCCGGAGCTGGACATGTCGCAGCCGGCCGTCGGGACGGGCGCGGCCCGTGCCGCGGAGGCCACGGCCGTCGTGCCGGCCCGTTTCGACGTGGACGGCGACGGCAGGACCGATCTGATCCACCGCAAGCAGGACGGCCGGACGTACATCGCGCTGACCACCGGTGCGGCGGCCACCAAGTTCGAGGCCGACGACTCGCTCGTCAACCACAACCTGGACCTCGTTCCGCTCGGGGACCAGGACGGCACGGGCAAGCCCGAGGTGCTGTCGCTCGCTCGGAACGGCGTGCTCCGGCTGTACGCGGAGGCCACCTCGACCTCCGGCGCGTTCACCTGGTCGGGCAACGGCTGGAACATCTACAACAAGGTGTTCTCGCCCGGTGACGTCGACGGTGACGGCAGGGCCGACGTGCTGGCCCGGCAGTTCAACGGTGATCTGTACTACTACCGGGCGACCGGTGTGCTGACGGCGCCGTTCGCCGCTCCGGTGAAGGTCGGCTACGGCTGGGGCGCCTACGACCAGCTGGTCGGCACCGGCGACAACGACGGCGACGGGAAGGGCGATGTCGTCGCCCGCGCCACGGACGGCAGGCTGTACTTCTACGGCAGCACCGGCGACCAGGCGTCGCCGTTCAAGCCGCGCAAGGAGATCGGGACCGGCTGGCAGATCTACAACCAGATCGTCGCCGCCGACGACCGCAACGGTGACGGCAAGGCGGATCTGCTCGCCCGTGACCAGAACGGTGCGCTCTGGTCCTACAGCGGTCTCGGCGACGGCTCGTACTCGGCGCGGCTGCAGCTCTCCGGCAGCTGGCTGGGCGTGGACCAGTTCGCCGGGGCGGGCAACATTCCCACCGCCGGCAAGAGCGGGCTCCTCGGCCGCGACGGCGCCGGGACGCTCTTCTGGTACGGCGACCAGAACAACGGCAAGCTCACCGCACGCGGGCAGTGGGGCCCCACGGGCGCCTGGGCCGGTGCGAACCTCTCGTACGTCTCCGCCCTGGACGAGGGCGCGTTCGCCGACCTCCTGGAGATCTACCAGGGTCACCTCCTGAACAACGATCGGGACCTCGGCGGCGGCTGGCAGATCTACAACCTGCTCGTCGGCCCGGGCGACCTGAGCGGCGACGGCAAGGCCGATCTGCTCGCGCGGGACGCGTCCGGTGTGATGTGGCTGTACCGGGGCAACGGCCAGGGGACGGGCGTCGCCTCCCGGATCAAGGTCGGTGCGGGCTGGGGTGCGTACAACCGGACCCTCGGCGCGGGTGACTTCTCGGGCGACGGGCGTGCGGACCTCGTGGTCCGGGACGGCTCGGGCAACCTGTGGCTGTACAAGGGCACCGGCTCGGCGACCGCTCCGTTCGCGGCGCGGGTGAAGATCGGCACCGGCTGGGGCATCTACAACAAGCTGGTGGCGCCGGGCGACCTGAACGGCGACGGCAAGGCCGACCTGCTCGCGGTGAACGCGGCGGGAGACCTGTACCGGTACCTCGGTACGGGTACGAGCGCCGCCATCGGCGCCCGGGTCAAGATCGGCTACGGCTTCCAGACCTACTCGATCATGTACTGACGGGACCTCGGGCGCCCTGCACCGGGACTCCGGTGCAGGACCGCCCCGGCTCCGTGAGTAGACTCCCGTTCGACCGTCCGAGGGGCGCTCCGGCCCGTGAACGAGGTCGTCTCCGCGTGGCCTCCGCAGGCCCGCGCCGACGCCGTTCCGCGCTGTGCGAGCCCTCTCTGCGGTCCTTTCACACCTCTGATCCCTGGGGGGGATCCCTTGTCTTTCCGTTCCTCCACGCGCGCGCGTCGGCTCGCCGCCTGCACCGCGCTCGTCCTCTCCGCCGGCATGCTCCTCGCCGGCCCGGCGTCCGCCGCCACTCCGTCGCCGGTCCCGGTCGCCGAGAAGCCGGCGGCCGAGTTCACCCCGCCGTCGCTGACGCGCCCGGCGAGCGGCGCGGTCCGTGCCGGCGCCACGGCGGCGGACGGGGTCGGCGCGGCTCCGCAGCTGTCGGACTTCGACGGCGACGGCGGCGGCGACCTGATCTACCGCACCTGGGGCGGCGACCTCTACACGGCCACGACCTCCGGCGGGGGCGGCCTCTTCAACGGGGAAGCCTCGGAGCCCGTGAAGGACGTCATCCCGATCGGCAACCAGGACGCGGAGCCGAGCGGCCCCGAGGTCCTGACGCTCACGCAGCAGGGCCGGCTCAACCTCTACGCGGACGCCACGCCGACCAGCGCCACGTACGTGTGGTCGGGCGGCGGCTGGGGCGTCTACAACAAGGTCGTCGCGCCCGGCGACGTGAACGACGACGGCCGTGCGGACCTGGTGGCCCGCGACAAGGACGGCGTCCTGTGGCTGTACTACGCCACCGGGAGCCGCACCGCGCCGTTCTCGGCGCGGGTGAAGATCGGTGCCGGCTGGAACATCTACGACCAGCTCCTCGGCATCGGCGACAACAACGGCGACGGCTGGGCGGACCTCCTGGGCCGTGACACCGACGGCAAGCTGTGGTTCTACGCCGGTACGGGCGACAAGGCCAACCCCTTCGCGGGGCGGCGCCAGATCGGCACCGGCTGGGGCATCTACAACGCGATCTTCCCGGTCGGCGACGACAACGGCGACGGGAACGGCGAGCTGCTCGCCCGCGACCTGAACGGCACGCTCTGGTACTACACCGGCAAGGGCGACGGCACCCTCGCGCCCCGCCAGCAGTCCAGCGACACGGGCGGCTGGGCCGGGATCCCGCAGTTCGGCGGCTCGGGCGGCCAGCCGGTCCTGGGCAAGGAGGGCGTCCTGGCCCGGGACAACTCCGGCACGATGTTCTGGTACGGCGCCCGGACCAACGGCACGCTCGCCGCGCGCGACCAGTACGGCGAGGCGGGCGACTGGGCGGGGCTGAACCTCTCGCACCTGTCCTCGCTGAACGCGGACGGCCTGTCGGACCTCGCGGTGGTCTACCAGGGCCACCTGTGGGTCGAGGGCAACGACCTCGGCAGCGGCTGGGGCGTCTTCAACGCGCTCGTCGGCACCGGTGACCTGACCGGCGACGGCAAGGGCGACCTGCTGGCCCGTGACACCTCCGGCTACCTGTACCTCTACCAGGGCAACGGCGCGGGCACGGCCGTCGGCTCCCGGGTGCGGATCGGCAGCGGCTGGGGCGCGTACAACAGGCTCGTCGGCGCCGGTGACTACACCGGCGACGGCCGCGCGGACCTCATCGCCCGCACCTCCGGCGGCGATCTGTACCTGTACGCCGGCACCGGTGTCGCCGCGACGCCGTTCAAGGCGCGGGTGAAGATCGGCTACGGCTGGAACACGTACTCCAAGCTGGTCGCCCCCGGTGACATCAACGCCGACGGTAAGGCCGACCTGCTCGGCATCACGTCGGGCGGCGACGTCTACCGCTACCTGACGGCCGGCCCGGGCAAGTTCGCCCCGCGGGTCAAGATCGGTTACGGCTACGGGATCTACAACTACGTGTCCTGACGCCTGATCCACGGACGCCCCGCACCGAAGTCTCCGGTGCGGGGCGTCCGCGCGTTAACGGCCGGATGCCGGTCACGGCTTCTTGCGGGCGACGGCGAAGACGCGGCGGAACGGGAAGACGGTGCCGTGCGGGCCGGGCGGGTAGGCCTCGCGGAGCAGCGCGCGGTACTGGGCGAGGAAGGCGTCGACGGCCTCCTGGTCGTCGCCCAGGGTGGTGAGGACGGGCCGCAGCGCGGTGCCCTTGACCCAGTCGAGGACGGGGTCCTCGCCCTGGAGGAGCTGGCAGTACGTGGTCTCCCAGACGTCCGTCTCGCAGCCGAGGTCGGTGAGGCGGGCCAGGTAGTCGGCGGTGTCGAGGATGTGGACGTAGCGGCGGCCCTGGTCCTGGAGGCGGGAGCGCCATTCGGGGGTCTCGCAGAGCTCGCCGAGCAGGGCGTGGCTGGGCGAGGTGAAGTTGCCGGGGACCTGGAAGGCCAGGGTGCCGCCGGGATGGAGGCCGTCGATCCAGGCGGCGAAGGACTCGGGGTGGTTGGGGACCCATTGGAGGGCGGCGTTGGAGACGATGAGGTCGTAGGGCTCGTCGGGGGTCCAGTGGGCGGCGTCGGCGGGGCGGAAGTCGAGCCAGCCGCCGCCGCGGGTGGTGCCTGACCAGTCCTTCTCGGCGCGCTCCAGCATCTCGGCGGAGAGGTCGAAGCCGGTGATGTGCGCGTCGGTCCACCGGTCGGCGAGGAGGACCGTCACGTTGCCGGGTCCGCAGCCGATGTCGGCGATGCGGGCGGGCCGGTTCCGGGCCGGCAGCTGCGGTATTCGGGCGAGCAGGTCGAGGAACGGGCGGGTGCGGTGGCCGGAGTGGCGGAGGTACTGCTGCGGGTCCCAGGTGGGTGCGGCCGAGCCGACGGAATGCATGTTCGAAGCCCCCTTGCTGGCATGAGTTGCCGAAGCGGAACGAGTTCCGGCCGGGTCCCTTCCCCATAGTCCAGGAAAATATATCTTGACCTCAAGATACACGACATCGAGAAACTCGAACACAAGAGACTTTATGTCAACAGACCCTTTACACTGATCGTCATGGAGGACGAGGTCGACCGACTGGTCGCAGCATGGCGCCGCGAGCGCCCCGACCTCGACGTGGAACCGCTCGAGGTGCTCAGCCGTGTCTCGCGGCTCGCCCGCCACCTCGACCGCGCCCGTCGGCTCGCCTTCTCCGAGCACCAGCTGGAGCCCTGGGAGTTCGACGTCCTCACCTCGCTGCGCCGCGCCGGAGCCCCGTACCAGCTCTCCCCCGGTCAGCTCCTCACCCAGACCCTGGTCACCTCGGGCACCATGACCAACCGCATCGACCGGCTCACCAAGAAGGGCCTCGTCGAGCGGCTCCCCGACCCCAGCGACCGGCGCGGGGTCCTGGTCCGGCTCACCCCCGAGGGCCGCGACCGCGCCGACGAGGCGCTCGCCGGACTCCTCGCGCAGGAGCGCGCCATCCTGGCCCAGCTCTCCCGCGCCCAGCGCGGCGACCTGGCCGCGCTGCTACGCCGGCTGACCGCCCCGTTCGACAACATCCCCGGGTAGCACCGGCTCCGCGGGCCCCACGCCCGCCCGGCGGGCCAGCGCCACCGCCGCGAGCGTCGAGTGCACGCCCAGCTTCCCCAGCACGTTCTGCATGTGCGTACGGACGGTGTGCGGCGACAGGAAGAGGCGCTCGGCGACCGCCTTGCGGCCCAGGCCCGCGACCATGCAGCGCAGCACCTCCCGCTCCCGCGGCGTCAGCGACTCCACCAGCCGCTCGCTGTCCGACCGGTGCTTGCGGGCCTCCGTCAGCTCCCGCAGGACCCCCGTGAGCAGCGCGGGCGGCAGATGCGTCTCGTCCCGCAGCACGCCCCGGACGACCGCGAGGAGACGCTGCAGCGAGCAGTCCTTCGCGACCCAGCCGGAGGCCCCTGCCTGCAGCGCGAGGGCGGCCCTGCGCGGGTCGTCCTTCTCCGCGAGGACGACCGTACGGAGCGCGGGCTGCAGCCGTCGTACGCCCGTGACCAGCGAGATCCCGTCCACGGCGCCCTCCGCGTCCTCGGGCACCACGCGCGCCAGGGCCGACCCCGCGGGTCCCGCGCCCAGCTCGGCGTCGACGAGCAGCACGTCGAACCTGCGCCCCTCCGCCACGCCGCGCTCCAGACAGCGCAGGGCCGCCGGGCCGCTGCCGGCGGCGGCGACGTCGACATCGGGCTCCGCCGCGAGGGCGGCGGCCAGCGATTCGGCGAAGATGCGGTGGTCGTCCACCACCAGAACGCGGATGCGTGCCACGGACACTCCCAAGTGTCGAGGAACGGACCGACGCGGGTACGGCGCCGGAGGCGGGTCCGTCGAAGGCACGGCCGCCGCCGTGCGTTGACTGTTACCCCGCTTCTGGCGCCGTACCCGACGGGTGTCGCCCCCTGAACAGCACCGGCCCCCACCGGCGCTGCCCCTCAGAGTAGGGGCGGGGCGGCGCGGCGGGGGCCGATTGGCGGAAGTGTCCGAAGCAGTCCGGATGTGTGCGGTGGGTCAGAGGCGGCGCGCTCCCGCCGACGGGACGGCCGGGAAGATCCCCGGGGCCGCGTATCCGGCCTCGGCGAAGGCCTTGCCGACGGCGGCGGAGACCGCCTCCGCCCGCTCGGTCTCCACGAGGACGACGGCCGAGCCGCCGAAGCCGCCGCCGGTCATCCGGGCGCCGAGCGCCCCGGCGGCGTTCGCCGCCTCGACGACGAGGTCCAGTTCGGGACAGGACACCCGCAGATCGTCCCGGAGGGAGGCATGCCCCTCGGTGAGGACCGGGCCGACGGCGCGGGTGGCGCCGGCGTCGAGCAGCGCGATGGTCCGCTCCACCCGGGCGTTGTCCGAGACGACGTGCCGCACGTACCGCAGAATCGTCTCATCGCTCAAACGCCCGAGCGCTTCGGGCAGATGCGCGGCGCTCACTTCGCGCAGGGTGCGCACGCCGAGCGCCCGCGCACCCGCTTCACACCCGGCGCGCCGCTCGGCGTACGCGCCGTCTCCGAGCGCGTGCTTCACGCGGGTGTCGACGACGAGGAGTTGAAGCCCGTCGTGCGCGAGGTCGAAGGGGACCTGACGGTACGAGAGGTCCCGGGTGTCCAGATGGAGCGCGTGGCCCTCCTCGGCACAGGCGGAGGCCATCTGGTCCATGACGCCGCAGGGCACGCCGACGAAGGCGTTCTCGGCGCGCTGGGCGAGCCGGGCGAGCTCGGGGCGGGAGAGCCCCAGCTCGAACAGGTCGTTCAGGGCGAGGGCGGTGACGACCTCCAGGGCCGCCGAGGAGGAGAGCCCGGCGCCGGTCGGCACGGTCGAGGTGAGGTGGACGTCGGCCCCGGCGACCGGGTGCCCGGCCTCCCGCAGCGCCCAGACGACCCCGGCGGGGTAGGCGGCCCAGCCGCTGCCGGAGAGCGGCTCCAGGGCGTCGACGTCCAGCTGCACGATCCCGCCGTCGGCGTCGGCGGAGTGCAGGCGCAGGACGCCGTCGTCGCGGCGGGAGACGGCGGCGACGGTGGTGTGCGGCAGCGCGAGGGGCAGCACGAAGCCGTCGTTGAAGTCGGTGTACTCCCCGATCAGGTTGACCCGCCCGGGGGCGGCCCAGACACCGTCGGGGGCGGCGCCGTAGAGCGCGGCGAAGTCGGCGGCGACGGTCATGCGCCTGCCTCCTCATGGCGAAGACGGGCGAACGCCCACGCGTCGGCGACGACGTCGGCCAGGTCCGGACGGGACGGGGTCCAGCCGAGGCGCTCGCGGGCGGCCTCGGCGGAGGCGACGAGGACGGCGGGGTCGCCGGGGCGGCGCGGGCCGGTGATCTCGGGGATCGGGTGGCCGGTGACCTTGCGGACGGTCTCGACGACCTCGCGGACGGAGAAGCCGTTGCCGTTGCCGAGGTTGCAGATCAGGTGCTCGCCTGCGGTCATCGCGTCGAGGGCGAGGAGGTGGGCCTCGGCGAGGTCGGCGACGTGGATGTAGTCGCGGACGCAGGTGCCGTCCGGGGTCGGATAGTCCTCGCCGTACACCGAGATCGCCTCGCGCCGGCCCAGGGCGACCTGGAGGACGAGCGGGATCAGATGGGACTCCGGCTCGTGGCGCTCGCCCTGCGCGCCGTACGCCCCGGCGACGTTGAAGTAGCGCAGCGAGACGGCGGCCAGGCCGTGGGCCGCGCACTCCCCGCCGATCATGTGGTCGACGGCCAGCTTGCTCGCCCCGTACGGGCTGGTGGGGGCGGTCGGCGCGGTCTCGGTGATCGGCACGGTCTCCGGCTCGCCGTAGGTGGCGGCGGTGGAGGAGAAGACCAGCCTGCGGACGCCGGCGGTGCGCATGGCGGCGAGCAGGGCCATGGTGCCGCCGACGTTGTTCTCCCAGTACTTCTCGGGCTTGGCGACCGATTCGCCGACCTGGGAGAAGGCGGCGAAGTGCAGCACGGCGTCGTAGGAGGAGTCGAGCCATTCGGCCGCGTCCTGGATGCGGCCCCGGATGAACTCGGCGCCCTCGGGGACGGCTTCGGCGAAGCCGGTGGAGAGGTCGTCGAGGACGGTGACCCGGTGGCCCCGCTCCAGGAGGTGGGCGGCGACCACGCTGCCCACGTAGCCCGCCCCGCCCGTCACCAGATACTTCGTCATGCGCTTGCCACCTCTCGGATGCGCCGGGCCGCGTCCTCCGGCCGGACGTCGTTCATGAACGCGCCCATGCCGGACTCGGTGCCCGCGAGGAACTTCAGCTTGCCAGAGGCCCGTCGGACGGTGAAAAGCTCCAGGTGCAGCCCGAAGTCCTCGCGCCGCTCGTCCGAGAACGGCGCCTGGTGCCAGGCGGCGATGTAGGGCGTCGGCGGCTCGTCCGGGCCGAAGATCCGGTCGAAGCGCCTCAAGAGTTCCAGGTAGACCTGTGCGAACTCTGTGCGGGCGCCCTCGTCGAGGGCGAGCAGGTCGGGCACCCGCCTCCTGGGGTGCAGGTGGACCTCGTACGGCCAGTGGGCGGCGTACGGCACGAAGGCGATCCAGTGCTCGGTCTCCAGGACCACTCGCTCGCCGTCGGCCCGCTCACGGGCGACGAGGTCGTCGAAGAGGTTCCGGCCGGTCGCCGCGCGGTGCTCGTCGGCGCGGCGGCGCATGGCGGCCGTGCGCGGCGTGACGTACGGGAAGGCGTAGATCTGGCCGTGCGCGTGGGGCAGCGTGACGCCGATCTCCTGGCCGCGGTTCTCGAAGCAGTAGACCTGCTCGACGCCGGGCAGGGCGGAGAGGGCGGCGGTCCGGTCGGTCCACGCGTCGAGGACGAGCCGGGCGCGCTCCTCGGTGAGGTCGGCGAAGGAGTCCGTGTGGTCGTCGGTGAAGCAGACGACCTCGCAGCGGCCGACACCGCCGGAGAGGGACGGGAAGCGGTTCTCGAACACCACCACCTCGTAGCTCTCCTCGGGCACCTCGCTCTCCCGGCCGTCCCTGGCGGGGCAGAGCGGGCAGGCGTCGGCCGGCGGAAGGTAGGTGCGGGACTGGCGGTGCGAGGCGACGGCGACGTGGTCGCCGGTCAGCTCGTCGTACCGGATCTCGGAGCGGGAGACGACGGGGGTGAGCGGGCGGGGGTCGACGGCGGTGCGGACGACGTCGTCGCGCGTGTCGTAGTAGATCAGCTCGCGCCCGTCGGCGAGCGTGGTGACGGTCTTCTTCACGGGGGTTGCCTCCGGGCGGATCAAACAGAACCACGCACAAAGAACCACATTCAAACATCGCAGTCAATGCCGAAGCCGGGCCCCGCGCCCGGGGCCCGTCGACCGTCAACCTCAGAAGGAGCCGCGCTGCCCCGGCACCGCCCGGTCGAGCAGCCCCGTCCGGGCCGCGAGCGCCGCGGCCTCCAGACGCGAGCCGACCCCGAGCTTCATCAGGACCCGCTGCACATGCGTCCGCGCCGTGCTCGGCGCGATCCCCATCCCCGCCGCGATCAGCCGGGTGTCCTCGCCCTCCGCGACCCGGACCAGGACCTCCACCTCCCGGTGGGTGAGCAGCCGCAGCAGCCGCTGCGCCTCGTCGTCCGGCTGCGCCGAAGGGTGCAGCAGCTCCGCGAACGCCCCCTGGAGCAGCTGCGGCGCCACCGCCGACTCCCCCGCCCGCGCCTTCACCAGGGCGCGCTCGACGCCCTCGATGCGCTCGTCGTGGCGCACGTACCCCGAGGCCCCGGCCGCGAACGCCGCCGCGATCCCGCGCGGCGAGGGCACCGGACCGAGCACCACCACGGCGACCTGCGGCCGCTCCCGCTTGATCCGTACGACCGGGTCGAAGGTCCCCGGCGCGTCCGGCGCCGCCGTGCCCAGGAGGCAGACCTCCGGCGCCCGGCTCACCACCAGTTCCGCGGCCCCCGCCACCGGCGCGGCCGCCGCGAGCACCCGGTGCCCGCGCAGCTTCAGCGCCGAGGCGAGCGCCTCCGCCAGCAGGCGGTGGTCGTCCACCACCACGAGGCGTACGCCCATCCCGGTGATCCCCCCTTCTCCCGGCCGGCCGGAAACCCCGGCGGCCTGACCCGGAAAGCTACACGCTCCCCCGCTCCGGCCGCCGACATGCGCGTGGGCCCCTCCGGATCACCGGAAGGGCCCACGGGCGGACGGACGGGTCGTCAGTGCCCGACGGAGAAGGAGACGATCAGGTACTCCTTGATGTCGTTGGAGGAGGTGTTCTCCCGCGGCTTGCTGACGAGGGTCTCCGAGATGAAGAACCGGCCGTTCCCGTAGAGGAGTTCGGCGCCGTTGAGGCTGAAGCTGCTCTCGACGTTGTGGATCGTCTTGTTCGCCGGGTTCTCCAGGAGCAGCGTCTCCTTCATCGTGCCGCCGTCGACCGAGACGATCCGGCCGCCCTGGTCGTAGGGCGGGGCCTTGTAGGCGATGAGGTTGCCGCCGTCCATCCGCAGCGGGACGTACGTGAACTTGTCGCCGGCGTCGGCCTTCTCGGGCACGGTGCGCCCGGTGGCCAGGTCGAAGGCGATGATCTCGTTGGTCTCGCTGCCGTACTCGCCGGTGCTGCCCTCGTGCTCCTCGGTCGGCACGTACAGCCGGCCGTTGCCGACCAGCGCCTGGGTGCAGGACTCGACCTCGGTGGCGCGGCAGCGGGCCGCGTACTGGTCCGCGTCCGCCGTGATCTTCGCCTTGAGCTTCCCGGTCTTCTCGTCGATGGAGAAGAAGTCCGAGATGCCGCTGCCGTCGCCGGCGGTCTCGCCGACGTCGGCCGCGACGACCAGCGGCTTGGTGGAGATGACCGAGGCGTACTTCACGCCGGTCGGCATCTTGTACTGCGAGATCGGGGCGCCCGTGGTCGGGTTGAGGTTCTGGATCAGCACGTTCGGGTTGTCGTACTGGCCGCACTTGCGGACCGCGACGAGGCCCTCGCCGCCGCCGTAACCCATGTCGTAGCAGTTCTGGTCGTTCGCCTGCGGCTTCCAGCGCGGGTTGCCGTTGGCGAGGTCGAAGGCGGCGCCGCCGTCGGTGCCGCCGGCCGCGACCGTCGACCCGCTGAGCGTGACCTCGGTGAACCGGGCCTTCTGGTCGCCGGCCGAACCGCCGGTGACCGAGGTGGACCAGAGCAGCTTGCCGGTGTTCAGGTCGACCAGGCCGACCTCGGTGCACGGCTGGTAGTAGCGGGGACCGACCCGCTTGGTGGCCTCGAAGAGGATCGGGGCCTTGTTGTCGGCGGTGACGTGCCGCGAGGCGCCGCAGACCTGACCGGTCAGCGGCAGCGTCCACAGGACGCTGCCCTTGTCCAGGTCGTAGCCCACGAGCGAGTTCACGCCGGGCTTCACGAACGCCTTGTCGGTGATCCAGGAGCCGGAGACGTCGGTGAGGTCCGCGACCTTCGGCTGCGCGATCTGGAAGGCCATCTTCGCCTTGGTGTCGGCCGGAGGCTTCTCCTTGCCCCCGCCGCCGAGGCCCTTGCCGCCGGTGTCGCCGCCGCCGGTGGCGGAGCCCTGCGAGGTGCCGCCCGAGCCCTTCGCCTCGTTGCCGCCGTCACCACCGCCGGAGTTGGCGTACCAGATGCCGACGCCGATGATCAGCACGACGGCGACGGCCGCCGCGATGACGATCTGGAGCTGCGCCGACAGCTTCTTGCCGCCGGGGGCCGCGCCCGGGGCCGCGGCGGGCTGCTGGTAGCCGTACTGCGGCTGCTGCGGCTGCGTCGGGTAGCCGTACGGCGGCTGCACCGGCTGCTGGGGCTGCTGGGGCTGCTGGTAACCGCCGTACTGCGGGGGCTGCTGCGGCTGCTGCGGCGCCGTGGGGTACCCGTACGGCTGCTGCGGCTGCTGCGGGGAGCCGTAACCGGGCTCCGGCTGGGAGGCCGGCGGCTGCTGCTGCGGGTAGCCGTAGCCCGGCTCCGGCTGGGGAGCCGGCGGCTGCTGCGGGTAGCCGTAGCCCGGCTGCTGCTGCGGCGGCGGGGGCGTCGGGGCGCCGAAGCCGCCCTGCGGGTCAGGGGGTTGGTTCGGCGGCGGCGGGGGTGGCTGCGTCATCGGTCCGTGTACCTCACTTGCTGAAGGCCATCATCGTCTTGACCTGCATCTCGTCCTTGTCGTTGGACGCCGACACACGTCCGGCCGCCACCACGAAGGTGCCGCTGCCGTAGGCGAAGCTCGCGTCGTAGAAGCTGCTCTCGATCTCGGCGGTCGAGGCCGGGTGCTGGAGCAGGATCTTCGGCGCGCCACCGGTCGGGGCGAGGGTGGCGACGGCGCCGCCCTTGTCGTACGACGGGTCCACGTAGAGCAGGACCTGCCCGCCGTCCATGCGCAGCGGGGTCATCGGCTGGTCGCCGGGGGCCTTGGAGCGCCACTTGGCCTTGCCGGTCTTCAGGTCGAAGGCGACGACCTCGTTGCCCTTGCCGTAGCCGGTCTCGGTGGCCATGTAGAAGGTGTTCGCGTCGGCGGCGACACCGGTGCAGCCCTGGAGGTTCTTGCCGAAGATGACGAAGCTGCCGCCGCAGGAGGGCGCGAACTTGTCGTTGCCGCCCTGGATCTGCGAGCGCAGCTTGCCGTTGGCGTCGAGCGCGAAGATGGACCACTTCTTCTGGTCGCGCTGGGTGGCCGAGACGACCAGCGGGTCGACGGAGTAGACCTTGTCGACCTCCCAGTTCGCCTCCAGCTGGAAGGTGAACTTGGGCTTGCCGGTGTTGGGGTCGACCTGGCCGATGGCCTGGAGCTTCTTCGTGGTGCTGCCGGAGGGGCAGTCCATGGCGGCGATGAGCTTGCTGCCGCCCGCGTAGGCGAAGGGCTTGCAGCCGGTGTCGGCGCCCTTGAAGAGCTGGTGGCCGTCGGCGAGCGAGAAGCCGTACGCGCTGCTGGAGCCGGCCGCGGTGACCGTGTTGCCGCTGATGGCAAGGGTGTTGTCGGAGAAGGCGAAGAGGCCCGTGGCCTTCGGGACGGCCTTCTTCCAGCCGGCCTTGCCGGTCTTGAGGTCGACCTTCTGGAGCTGGGTGCACTTGGCGCCGTCCTTGGCGCTCTCGGCGTACCCGAAGACCATGGAGCCGTCGGCGGCGGGCTCCGGCGGGACGGCGCACAGCTCGAACGGCAGGTCGACGTGCCACTTGGGCTTGCCGTCGCTGAGGCCGTAGCCGTCCACGCCCTTGTACATCGCCTTGACGACGGTGTCGCCGACGATCCACGGGCCGAAGACGTCGGAGCCGTTGCGGGGCAGGTCGACGTTGTTCTTCAGCAGCCAGTTGACCTTCGCCTCGCCGGCCTCGCGGCCCGCGTTGAGGTCCTCCTCGCCGTTGCCGCCGTCGCCCGTGCCGTCGCCCTGGTCCACCGACTCGGTGGGCTTCGGGGCGCCGGAGGTGGCGGTGGCCGTGGCGGTGGGCTGGGCCACCGGGTCCTTGTCGTCGTCCCCGCCGACGACCGCCCAGGTCGTGACGGCGGCGACCAGGACGGCAGCGGCGGCGACGCCGGCGACGACACCGGTCCTGCCCTTGAACGGGCCGCCGCCACCGGGGGCCTGGGGCGGGGTGGGGGCGCCCTGGTACATGGGCTGGGTGGGGTAGCCGCCGTAGGGGTTGGGCTGCTGACCGTACGGACCGGGCTGGCCGGGCTGGCCCTGCTGCGGGTATCCGTACGGCTGCTGCGCGGGCTGCCCGTACGGACCGGGCTGGCCGTACGGGCCGGGCTGCGGGCCCTGGCCGGGCTGGCCGTACGGGCCGGGCTGCTGGGCCTGGCCCGGCTGCTGCGGGTATCCGTAGCCGGGCTGCGTCGGAGGCGGGGTCGACGGCGCCTGGGGCGGGACCGGCGGGGCCTGCGGCGGCACGGGCGGCACGGCCGGGCCCTGGTTCGGGACCTGGTTCGGGTCCTGAGGGGCTCCGAAGCCCCCCGGCGGCTGGTTGCTGGGCGGCTGGGTCATCAGCGGTTTCCCCCTTGACGTGAACGGGTTTTCTTTCTACCACTCACGCGATGGCGCAAAAGCGACCGGTCCGCCCCTTGTTCCCAAGGGAGGACCGGCCTGTGATGCCGTTGTTATGCGTCCTCGGCCAGTTCCAGCCAGCGCATCTCCAATTCCTCGCGCTCCCCCGCGAGTTCCCGCAGCTCCGCGTCGAGCTTCGCCACCTTCTCGAAATCCGTGGCGTTGTCGGCGATCTGCGCGTGCAGCTTCGCCTCCTTGTCGGAGAGCTTGTCGAGCTGCCGCTCGACCTTCTGCAGCTCCTTCTTGGCGGCGCGGGCGTCGGCGGCGGACAGACCGGGCTTGGCCTGCGCGGGCGCGGCGGCGGGCGCCGGGACCGACGCCTCGATCATCTTCTGGCGCCGCTCCAGGTACTCGTCGATGCCGCGCGGCAGCATCCGCAGGGTCTTGTCGCCGAGCAGCGCGAACGTCCGGTCCGTGGTGCGCTCGATGAAGAACCGGTCGTGGGAGATGACGACCATGGAGCCCGGCCAGCCGTCGAGGAGGTCCTCCAGCTGGGTCAGGGTCTCGATGTCCAGGTCGTTCGTGGGCTCGTCGAGGAAGAGGACGTTCGGCTCGTCCATCAGGAGGCGCAGCAGCTGGAGGCGGCGGCGCTCACCACCGGAGAGGTCGCCGACGGGGGTCCACTGCTTCTCCTTGGAGAAGCCGAACTGCTCGCAGAGCTGGCCGGCCGTCATCTCGCGGCCCTTGCCGAGGTCGACGCGGTCGCGGACCTGCTGCACGGCCTCCAGGACGCGCAGGGTGGCGGGGAGTTCGGTGACGTCCTGCGAGAGGTAGGCGAGCCGGACGGTCTTGCCGACGACGATCTTCCCGGCGGCCGGCTGCTTCTCGCCCTGGCTGACGGCCGCTTCTGCGAGTGCCCGCAGGAGTGAGGTCTTGCCCGCGCCGTTGACGCCGACGAGGCCGATGCGGTCACCGGGCCCGAGCTGCCAGGTGAGGTGCTTGAGCAGCTCCTTGGGACCGGCGGTGATGCTCACGTCCTCCAGGTCGAAGACCGTCTTGCCGAGGCGGGCGTTGGCGAACTTCATCAGCTCGGAGGTGTCGCGCGGCGGCGGCACGTCGGCGATCAGCTCGTTCGCGGCCTCGATGCGGTAGCGCGGCTTGGAGGTGCGGGCGGGGGCGCCGCGCCGCAGCCAGGCCAGCTCCTTGCGCATCAGGTTCTGCCGCTTGGCCTCCTCCGTGGCGGCGATCCGCTCGCGCTCGGCGCGGGCGAAGACGTAGTCGGAGTAGCCGCCCTCGTACTCGTGGACGTCTCCGCGCTGCACGTCCCACATGCGGGTGCAGACCTGGTCGAGGAACCAGCGGTCGTGGGTGACGCAGACGAGCGCCGAGCGGCGGCTCTGGAGGTGGCCGGCGAGCCAGGCGATGCCCTCGACGTCGAGGTGGTTGGTGGGCTCGTCGAGGACGATCAGGTCCTGGTCCTCGATGAGGAGCTTGGCGAGCGCGATGCGGCGGCGCTCGCCGCCGGAGAGCGGGCCGATGACGGTGTCGAGGCCCTGCTCGAAGCCGGGCAGGTCGAGCCCGCCGAAGAGGCCGGTGAGCACGTCGCGGATCTTGGCGCTGCCCGCCCACTCGTGGTCGGCCATGACGCCGATCACCTCGTGCCGGATGGTGGCCTTCGGGTCGAGGGAGTCGTGCTGGGTGAGCACCCCGAGGCGGAGCCCGCCGCTGTGGGTGACGCGACCGGTGTCGGCCTCCTCCAGCTTGGCGAGCATGCGGATGAGGGTGGTCTTGCCGTCGCCGTTGCGTCCGACGACCCCGATCCTGTCCCCCTCGGAGACGCCGAGCGAGACCCCGTCGAGCAGGGCACGGGTGCCGTACACCTTGCTGACGGCCTCGACATTGACCAGGTTGACGGCCACGTTCACTCCTGTACGGGGGATCGATCGACGTCCCAGGGTACGTCGCCGGGCTCCGCCCGCCCGACGGGTGGCATCGGCAGTAGCATGAGGAGCATGAGCGAGCCCACCCAGAAGTACTCGATCAGCATGCCCCGGGACCTCGCGGAGGCGGCGCGCGCGCGTGGTGGCCCCTCCGGACTCTCGGCCTACGTCACCGCCGCCGTCGCCCGGCAGATAGAGCGGGACGACCTCAACGAGCTCATCGCCGTGGCGGAGGCCGAGCACGGGCCGGTCACGGACGAAGACGTCCAGGCGAAGCGCGAGCAACTGCGGCGCGCACGTGAGGAACAGGGCACCGCGGCGTCCGGCGAGGCGAGTGCGGCGTGACACCTCCCCGTCCCGAGGCCGCCCCCGGCGGGACGCTGGTGCTCGACAGCGAGGGACTCGCCAAGGCCGTCCTGCGGGACCGCGAGGTCACGGGCTGGCTCGCGCTGGCCCGCGCCGAGGACCTCCGGGTCGTGACGAGCGCGGCCACGCTGGTGGAGGTGATGCACCCCCGGATCAACCGGGCCGCTCTGGAGTGGACGCTGTCCCGCCTCATCGTCGAACCCGTGACCGACGCCGTCGCCCGTCAGGCGGCGGCCCTGCTCGCCGAAGCGGGTCTGCACGGCCACAAGTGCGCCATCGACGCGATGGTCGCCGCGACGGCCATCGCGGCGCCCGGTCCTGTCACCGTGCTGACCTCGGACCCGGAGGACCTGCTGGCCCTCTGCCGTGGCCGCGCGACCGTCATCGCGATCTGATCCGCCCCGCCCGCTCCACCACCAGCCACCCCACGAGCGCGAGCCCCACGGCCGCCGGGGCCGTGACCGGGACGGCGATCAGGGTCGCCGAGTGGCCGTCCAGGAGCCCCGCGAAGCCCGTGAGGGAGAGCCCCAGGACGCCGAAGAGCGCGAGCGTGATGCCGAGGGCCGCGAGAGGACCGCCGCTGTCCGTCGCCGGGGCGGCCGGGACCGGGGCCTCGAAGCGCCGGAAGACCGTGACCAGCAGTGCCGTGACCACCGCCGCCGCCGCGAACCGCAGCGGCACCTGCGCCCACCAGCCGGCCGAGGCCGGAGCCGGGAGCTCCACGCCGGACCCGAGCAGCGCCCCGTACACCCCCAGCATGGCCGTCAGGTGCCACAGGAACGCCGTCATCGCGACCCCGTTCGCCGCGACCACCGCCCGCCACACCCCGGCCCGGGCGACGAGCCGCGCCCCGGGGCCCTTGAGCAGCTCGACGGCGCCCACCAGCCACAGGCCGTGGCAGAGCAGGGCGAGGGTCGGCGGCGCCATGTTCGACACCTTCTCGCCGGGCATCCCCACCATCGACAGCGGGTACGGCCCGAGGGCGACGAGGGCCGTCGCGCCGACGAGGCCCGCGCCCGCGAGCAGCGCCGGGCGGCGGATCATGCCGTCGGCGCGGAGGAAGCCGAGCTGGTGGACCGCCAGCCACACGAACGCGAAGTTCAGGAACTCCACGAAGGGCACGCCCGCCGCGAACCGCAGCACGTCCACCGCGACCGCCCCGCCCGCGAGCACGAAGAACGCGCCCCACCCCCACCGCTCGTGCAGCCGCAGCAGCGGCGGAGTGAACGCCACCATCGCCAGGTAGATCCCGATGAACCACAGCGGCTGCGTGACGAGCCGCAGCGCGACGCCCGTGAGCCCCCCGTCCGCCCCGGACAGCTGGAGCAGCAGCGCGGCCGCGCCCCACACCCCGACGAACACCATCGTCGGCCGCAGCAGCCGCTGGAGCCGGGCCCGCAGGAAGGCCGCGTACCGCGGGCGGGAGCGGTGGGCGAGGGCGTGCGAGAAGCCGCCCACGAAGAAGAACACCGGCATCACCTGGAACACCCAGGTCACCACCTGGAGTTCCGGCACGACGGCGAGCAGGTTCCCGACCTGCCCGTCGGCGGTGACGGCCGCCATCAGCCAGTGGCCGAGGACGACGACCGCGAGCGAGGCGACCCGGAGCAGATCGACGTACCGGTCCCGCGTCGCCGGTGTGGCGGCGGCGAGTTCACGCGCGCTGATTCCCATGGGAGCACGGTCCCGCGCCGGCCCGGCCGGCCGTCAGGGCGCGGATACTCAGACGGCGGCTGAGTATGGGAGTACGAGACCCCCGAGGCCCACCGCGCAGTGCCAACCGGCCCCAAGCCGTCGGCCACGTGGGCGACCTCCCGGCCACGGCTGCCCCCCTCCCCCGCCCGCCAACCGACAGCCTCTCCTCAGATCACTCCCCACCCCCCCCGCAGGAGAGTCCATGTCGAGACACCCACGCCTGGCCGCCGTCGCCCTCGCCACCGCCGCCCTCACCGCGCTCGCCGCGGGCCCCGCGGCGGCCGCCGATCCGACCGTGTCCGATCCCCGCGTCGTCGCCCACTTCGACTTCGACGCCGGGGAGAGCCCGGAGAACATCGCCCTCGAACCCGACGGCTCGGCGGTCATGACCTTCGCCTTCGCCCACAGGGTGGTGCGGGTCGGCCGGGACGGGTCCGGTCCGGTGGACGTCGCGGTCCTTCCCACGGTGACCGACCCGACCGGGTCGATCCTCACGGGCATCGCCCGCGCCCACGACGGCACCCTGTACGTCAACTACGTCACCGGCACCGAGGAGGAGAACGGCATCTGGCGCATCCGCCCCGACGGCAGCGCGCCCCAGCGCGTCGTGAAGGTGCCCGTCGACGGTTTCCCCAACGGCCTCGCGCTCGACGAGAAGTGCGCCACCCTGTACGCAGCCGACTCGGCCCGCGGCATCGTGTGGAGCGCGCCGGTGCCGGACGGGGACGTCCAGGTGGAGGCGACGGCCTGGGCCACCGGAGCCGCCCTCCAGCCGAGCGATCTGATCCCCTACGGCGCCAACGGCGTGAAGGTCCACCACGGTGCCGTCTGGGTGTCCAACTCCGCCCAGAGCACCCTGCTCCGCATCCCGATCAGGAACGACAGGACCGCCGGCCCGATCCAGACCCGGGCGACCGGCATCACGGGGATCGACGACTTCGCCTTCACCGGGCACGGCGAAACGGTCCTGGCCGCGCGGGTGACGGAGGACAAGCTCGAACTCGTCCGCCCCGACGGCAGCCACAAGACCGTCCTCACCGGCGCGGACGGCCTCGACAACCCGACCTCGGTGGCGGTCCGCGCCAAGACCGTCTACGTCCCCAGCGCGGGCTACTTCTTCGACCCCGAGACGGAGACCCCGGACCCGAACCTGCTGCTGGCCCGGATCTCGAAGAACAAGCTCTAACCCAGGACGACCGCGCCCGGCGCCGGTGACGTCGCCGCACGGGCCGTGCGGCAGGTGCCGGAGGCGCTGAGGGCGGCGGCGACCGCCGTCGCCGCCTCCGCGTCCTTCACCAGGAACGCCGTCGTCGGGCCCGAGCCGGAGACCAGGGCCGCGAGGGCACCCGCCTCGGTGCCGGCCGTCAGGGTCGCGGCGAGCGAGGGCCGCAGGGAGAGCGCGGGCGCCTGGAGGTCGTTGGCGAGGGTGGCCGCCAGGGCGGTGGTGTCGCCGGCCGCCAGGGCCTCCAGGAGGGCCGGGGACGCGGCGGGTTCGGGGATGTCCACGCCCTCGGTGAGGCGGTCGAACTCGCCGAACACGGTCGGCGTCGACAGCCCGCCGTCGGCGACGGCGAACACCCAGTGGAAGGTGCCGCCGACGGGCAGCTCCGTCAGCTTCTCGCCCCGTCCGGTGCCGAGCGCCGCCCCGCCGACCAGGCTGAACGGCACGTCGGAGCCGAGCTCCGCGCAGATCTCCAGGAGCACGTCACGCGGTGTGTCCAGGCCCCAGAGCGCGTCGCAGGCGAGCAGGGCGCCCGCGCCGTCCGCGCTGCCGCCCGCCATGCCGCCGGCGACCGGGATGTCCTTCTTGATGTGCAGGTGCACGTCCGGCGCGATGCCGTGACGGGCGGCGAGCAGCTCCGCGGCGCGGGCGGCGAGGTTGCTGCGGTCCAGCGGCACCTTGTCGGCGTCCGGGCCCTCGCAGGTGATGGTGAGCGCGTCGGCGGGGGTGGCGGTCACCTCGTCGTACAGGGAGACGGCGAGGAAGACGTTCGCCAGGTCGTGGAAGCCGTCGGGGCGGGCCGCGCCGACCGCGAGCTGGACGTTGACCTTGGCGGGCACGCGTACGGTCACGCCGCTCATGCCTTGGCCTCCGCGATCCGCGCGAACTCCTCCACCGTCAGCGACTCGCCCCGCGCCTGCGGCGAGATCCCGGCCTTCACCAGGGCCTCCTCGGCGGCGGCGGGCGAGCCCGCCCACGTCGCGAGGGCCGCGCGGAGGGTCTTGCGGCGCTGCGCGAAGGCCGCGTCGACGACCGCGAAGACCTCCTGGCGGCTCGCGCTGGTCGCGAGCGGCTCGGTGCGGCGCACGAGGGAGACGAGACCGGAGTCGACGTTCGGCGCGGGCCAGAAGACGTTGCGGCCGATGGCGCCGGCGCGCTTGACCTCGGCGTACCAGTTGGCCTTGACGGAGGGGACTCCGTACACCTTGTTGCCGGGCTTCGCGGCGAGCCGGTCGGCGACCTCGGACTGGACCATGACGAGGGTCCGCTCGATGGTCGGGAACCGCTCCAGCATGTGGAGCAGGACGGGCACGGCCACGTTGTACGGCAGGTTCGCGACGAGCGCGGTGGGGGGCGGGCCCGGGAGCTCCTCGACCAGCATCGCGTCGGAGTGGACGAGCGCGAAGCGGTCGGCGCGGGCCGGCATGCGGGCGGCGATCGTCGCCGGCAGCGCGGCGGCCAGGATGTCGTCGATCTCTACGGCCGTCACACGGTCGGCGGCCTCCAGGAGGGCCAGGGTGAGGGAGCCGAGGCCGGGCCCCACCTCCACGACCACGTCCTCGGGCCGCACCTCGGCCGTGCGGACGATCCGCCGGACGGTGTTGGCGTCGATGACGAAGTTCTGGCCCTTCTGCTTCGTGGGGCGCACGCCGAGGGCGGCGGCCAGCTCACGGATGTCGGCGGGGCCGAGGAGGGCGTCGGGGCTTTCGGGGCCGGTGGTGGTGCTCACCGGTACAGCGTACGGGGCCCGGCCGGGGCCGACCTACGGCTCACCGGTCCGGGGGCCGGCCCGGGCGGGGCCGGCCTGCGCCCCACCGGTCCGGCCGCGCACGGGGCCTCACCGGTACAGACGCCGCCCGCAGTGCGGCCACGGGCTCGCCCCCCGCTGCACGTACAGCTTCTTCGCGCGGAAGGTCTGCTCGGCCGCGGACGCGTTCTGGGCGGTGCCGCTGCCGCCGAGGGCGTGCCAGGTGCCGGGGTCGAACTGGTAGAGCCCGCCGTACGTCCCCGAGGGGTCGACCGCGTTCGGGCGGCCGCCGGACTCGCAGGCGGCGAGCGCGCCCCAGTCGAGGCCGTCGGCGCCGGCGACGGAGGTGGGCAGCGGGCGGGTGCCGATCCGCACCTTGCGGCTGACGGGCTCGCGGACGATCTCCTCGCCGGTCCTGCGGGGCCGCTGCTTGACGCCGTTGACGGTGCGCAGGCTGTACGTGACGCGGCGGACGCCCGGGACGCCCTGCCGTTCGACGACCTCGGTGCCCGCGAAGAGCTCGGGGTCGCGGACCCGCTCGACCGCGTACGGGACGGACTCCTCGCGCACCTGCCGGGAGCCGGTGATCCGCATGACGTTCACGGTCTGGCCGTCGCGGGGGAAGGAGCCGGCCGGGACGGAGGTGGTGTCCTGCCCGGAGAGCGTGATCCCGGCCTCGGCGAGGGCCTCCCGGACGGTGGCGGCGTTCGTACGGACGGTGCGCTCGCGCCCGTCGGCGAGGAAGGTGACGGCCCGCTCGGTGCGGACGTCGAGGGCGAGGCCCTGGCGGGAGATGGCGGCGCCGCGGGAGGCCGAGAGGTACGCGCCCTCGGCGCGGACCCCGAGCTGGCGCAGCGCGCCCTCGACGGTGCCGGCGGTCGTCCAGACCTGGCGGCGCTGCCCGTCGAGGGTGAGGGCGACCGGCCGCCCGTACCGGACGACGATCTCGTCGCCGCTGGTCAGGGCCTCGCCGGGGCCGGGGGCGACGATGTCGTGCTCGCCGACGGCGACGCCCTCGTCGGCGAGGAGCTCCCGCACGTCGTCGGCGAAGGTGTGGAGGGTGCGGGGGACGCCGTCGACGGTGAGCTCGACGGCCTTGTCGTCGGCGACGAAGGCGCTGGTGCCGCCGGCGAGGAAGGCGACGACCAGCGCCTGCGGGACGAGCCTCCGCAGGCCCTCGCCCGTGCCGCCGGAGGCCTTGCGGCGGCGGGCGGCCCTGCGGGCGCCGGCGCGGGACCCCTGACCAGGCACGACGCCCGGCACGACGCCGGGCACCACGAGGGGCGCCGCCTGCGTCGGCTGCTCGTGCACGGGCAGGGTCGCGCCCGCGCCCCGCCGTCCGGCTCGGTGACTGCCCTGGGAAGTACTCACGAGGCCGGGACCCTAGCCCCGACTCCGGTCACTCTCCAAAGCGACCCGACTACGCCACGTAACTGTTATGGATCGGTGATCCTCAGTAGTCGAAGGCGCGGGCCGTGTTCACGGCGATCGCCTCGGCCAGCTCGTTCTCCCCGATCCCGCGGACCTCGGCCATGGCGCGGACGGTGACCGGGATCAGGTACGGGGCGTTCGGGCGGCCCCGGAAGGGCGCCGGGGTGAGGAAGGGGGCGTCGGTCTCGACGAGGACCAGCTCCAGGGGGGCGATCGCGAGCGCGTCCCGCAGCGGCTGGGCGTTCTTGAAGGTGACGTTGCCGGCGAAGGACATGTAGTAGCCCTTGGCCGCGCAGATCTCGGCCATCTCCGCGTCGCCGGAGTAGCAGTGGAAGACGGTCCGCTCCGGGGCGCCCTCCTCGTCCAGGACGCGCAGCACGTCGGCGTGGGCCTCCCGGTCGTGGATGACGAGGGCCTTGCCGTGGCGCTTGGCGATCTCGATGTGGGCGCGGAAGGAACGCTCCTGCGCGGCGATGCCCTCGGGCCCCGTACGGAAGAAGTCCAGGCCGGTCTCGCCGACGCCGCGGACGTACGGCAGGGCGGCGAGCCGGTCGATCTCGGTGAGGGCGTCGTCGAGGGCCGCGTCCCCGCCGCCCTGACGGGCGCCCTGGCGGGACCAGCCGTCGGGGTCGCCGAGGACGATGCGGGGGGCCTCGTTGGGGTGCAGGGCGACGGCGGCGTGCACGTTCTCGTGGGCGGCGGCCGTCTCGGCGGCCCACTGCGAGCCCTTCACGTCGCAGCCGACCTGGACGACCGTGGTCACGCCGACGGCGGCGGCCTTGACGAGGGCCTCCTCGACGGTCCCGGACTGCAGGTCCATGTGGGTGTGCGAGTCCGCGACCTCCACGAGGAGGGGTTCGGGCAGCGGCGGCGGGGCGTCCTTGGCACTCATGGCCCCGATCGTACGAGGGCCACGAGTGCCGGCGCGCGGGGTTACCGGTGGACTACTGGTGACGCCTGCGGGGGTGGAAGAGGTCCGACAGATGCCAGTGGTGCGGCACCGGCGGCTTCTCGGGGGCGTCGTCCTCGGTCAGCTCCTGGCCGATCGGCCCGGCCGGTGAGACGGGCTTCGTCGCCCGCGCCCCTTGCTGGTGCTTCTCGGTCGCGGCGACCAGGTCGAGCACCGACGACACCTGCCCCGCGCGCATGATGCGGACGACGTGGCCGCCGCAGTTCATGCAGGTGGGGCTGGACAGCGGGGAAGGCACCCGCTCTCCGTCGGCCTTGTAGACGACGAATTCCTGGCCGGCGGCGTCGACGTGGTGCTCGATGTCGTACGCCTGCTCCCAGCCGTATCCACAGCGCATGCAGGCGAAGGCGTACGCCTCATGGGCGACGGATATGCCGGTGCCGGTGATCTCGCTCATGCCAGCTCCTCTCCACTGATCAGTGGACGCCTTTTCGGGCCGGAGCGCATCAGCGGGAGACGAACCATGGATTGCTCTTTGGCGTTCCCTTGCCAAGCGCCCTGCGAAGAGTCCCGGCGCCGGGTTCGGCTTTGCCTTTCAGGTTAGTCCTTTACCTTTTCCGGGGCCCGACGCGTCCGCATTCTTTGCCGCGACCACGGCATCGAACACCTCCCGCTTGGGAAGTCCCGCCTCCGCCGCGACGGCGGCGATCGCCTCCTTGCGGCGCTCCCCCGCCTCCTCGCGCACGCGCACCCTGCGCACCAGCTCCTCCGCGTCGAGTTCGGCGGGGCCGGTCTCCGGGGCGCCCTCGACGACGACGGTGATCTCGCCCCGTACGCCGTCCTTCGCCCACTCCGCGAGCTCGCCGAGCGGGCCCCGCTTGACCTCCTCGTACGTCTTCGTCAGCTCGCGGCAGACGGCGGCCCGGCGGTCGGCGCCGAACACCTCGGCCATCGCGGCGAGGGTGTCGTCGAGCCGGTGCGGGGCCTCGAAGTAGACGAGGGTCCTGCGCTCGTCCGCGACCTCGCGGAGCCGGCCGAGGCGCTCGCCGGCCTTCCTCGGCAGGAAGCCCTCGAAGCAGAAGCGGTCCACCGGGAGCCCGGAGAGGGCGAGCGCGGTGAGCACGGCGGACGGGCCGGGGACGGCCGTCACCTTGATGTCCTGCTCGACGGCGGCCGCGACCAGCCGGTAGCCGGGGTCCGACACGGACGGCATGCCCGCGTCCGTCACGAGCAGCACCCGCGCCCCGCCGACCAGGGCCTCGACGAGCTCCGGCGTACGGGCGGACTCGTTGCCCTCGAAGTACGAGACCACCCGGCCCGTCGTGTGGATGCCGAGCGCCCGGGTGAGACCGCGCAGCCTCCGGGTGTCCTCGGCGGCCACGATGTCCGCGCTCTGCAGCTCGGCGGCGAGGCGGGGCGGAGCGTCCGCGATGTCACCGATGGGGGTCCCTGCGAGTACCAGCGTTCCTGTCACACGCAACATCCTCCCAGCCCGGACAGGCGACTCGCACAGGCACAGTCCCTACGATGGCGCGGTGACCAGTACCGCACCCGAGGCCCTGGAGGGCCAGCACCCCATGGCGGCGCCCGTGGCAGAGCCCTCTTCGTGGCAGCAGAGGCTGCGGCGCTTCGGCTACACCCCGCCCGGCCGGGACGCCGCGCCGATCGGGCTGCGCGAGCGGCTCGTCCCCCCGTACACCCGTCCGTCCGAGCGGACGTGGTCGCTGCTCGGCATCGGCCCCGGCGGCGCCGACCGGCTGTGGCGGCTGCTGGCCTGGGGCGGTCCGCTCCTGGTCACGGTGGTCGCGGGCCTGCTGCGGTTCTGGAACCTGGGCAAGCCGCACGCGGTGATATTCGACGAGACGTACTACGCCAAGGACTCCTGGGCCCTGATCAACCAGGGGTACGAGGGGGCCTGGCCGAAGGACATCGACAAGACGATCCTCACCGACCCCGGCTCGGTCCTGGTCCCGACCGATCCCGGGTACGTCGTGCACCCGCCGATGGGCAAATGGGTGATCGGCGTCGGCGAGAAGCTCTTCGGCTTCGAGCCCTTCGGCTGGCGCTTCATGGTGGCGCTGCTCGGCACGCTGTCCGTGCTGATGCTGTGCCGGATCGGCCGCCGCCTGTTCCGCTCGACGTTCCTCGGCTGCCTGGCGGGCCTGCTCCTGGCCGTCGACGGACTGCACTTCGTGATGAGCCGCACCGCGCTGCTCGACCAGGTGCTGATGTTCTTCGTGCTCGCCGCCTTCGGCTGTCTCGTCCTGGACCGGGACCGGACGCGGGCGCGGCTCGCGGCCGCGCTCCCCGAGGACGAGGAGGGGGTGCTGCGGCCGGACGCGGAGGTCGCGGAGGCCCTGCGCCTGGGCTGGCGGCCGTGGCGGCTCGCGGCCGGCGTGTCCCTGGGCCTCGCGGCGGCGACCAAGTGGAACGGCCTGTACGTGATGGTCGCGTTCGGTCTGCTGACCGTCCTGTGGGACGTCGGCGCCCGCCGCACGGCCGGCGCCGTCCGCCCGTACCTCGCGGTGATCAAGAAGGACCTGGTCCCGGCGTTCGTGTCGGTGGTGCCGGTGGCGATCGGGACGTACCTGGCGACGTGGAGCGGCTGGCTGGCCACCGACAAGGGCTACTTCCGGCACTGGGCCGAGGACCACGACAGGGCGGTCGGCGGCGGCACCTGGGGCTGGCTCCCGGACTGGCTGCGCAGCCTCTGGCACTACGAGTCCGAGGTGTACACCTTCCACGTCGGCCTCACCTCGCCGCACACCTACCAGTCGAACCCCTGGTCCTGGATCGTCCTCGGCCGTCCCGTCTCGTACTTCTACGAGTCCCCGGCCCCCGGCACGGCGGGCTGCCCGGTCACGGCGAAGGAGAAGTGCGCCCAGGAGGTCCTGGCCCTCGGCACCCCCCTCCTGTGGTGGGCCGCCTGCTTCGCGATCCTCTACGTCCTGTGGCGGTGGGCCTTCCGCCGCGACTGGCGCGCGGGCGCGATCGCCTGCGGCATCGCGGCCGGCTGGCTCCCCTGGTTCCTTTACCAGGAACGCACCATCTTCCTTTTCTACGCGGTCGTCTTCGTGCCTTTCCTGTGTCTGGCGGTGGCCATGATGCTGGGCGCGATCATCGGCCCCCGTGGCTCCTCGGAAAGACGCCGCACTTTCGGCGCGGTGGCGGCGGGCTGCCTTGTGCTGCTCATCGTCTGGAATTTCATCTACTTCTGGCCCATCTACACCGGCACGCCCATTCCGATGGACCAGTGGCGGGCCCGGATGTGGCTCGACACCTGGGTGTAGGACCTCTGCCCCGCCTCTCCTCCCGGTGGTACGCGTCTGACAGAAGTGGCGAATGTTGCTCGACACACGCAAGAGACGCTGCTTGACTTGACGGCCACCTGGGGAGGGGAGGCGCAGTCATGCGCAGTGGGATCAAGGTCACGATCGTCGGGGGCGTGTTCCTCGTCGTGGCCAGTGGGGTCGGGTACGGGGGGTACAACCTCTGGACGGGGATCACGGGCGGCGAGGCGTCCGTGGGCGCCGAGGCCGGTGACGCACCGAAGACCGGGCCCGTCACCGAGGACGAGGTCACGGCCACCGCGAAGGACTTCCTGGCCGCCTGGGCCGCCGGGGAGTCGGACCGGGCGGCCCAGCTGACGAACGATCCGGTCTCGGCGGGACCCGCGGTCCTGGCGTACCGGGAGGGGGCGAAGGTCTCGAAGGCCGTCATCACGCCGGGGGCTGCCGTCGGGCCGAAGGTGCCGTTCACGGTACGGGCGACCGTCACGTACGAGGGCGTGTCGAAGGACCTGTCGTACAGCTCCGAACTGACCGTGGTGCGCGGGCAGACCACCGGCCGTCCGCTGGTGAAGTGGCAGCCGACCGTCCTCCACCCGCGGCTGACCACCGCCGGGACCCTGCGGACGGGCGTCGCCAAGACCGCCGAGGTGAAGGCCGTCGACCACGAGGGCGTGGAGCTGACGGCGGAGAAGTACCCCTCGCTCGGGCCGGTCCTGGCCGAACTCCGCAAGCGGTACGGGTCGAAGGTCGACGGCACCGCCGGCGTCGAGACCTGGATCGACTCGGGCAGCGAGGCCGTCGCCGACACCCCCCTCCTGGTCCTGCGGAAGGGGAAGCCGGGCACGCTGAGGACGACCATCGACGCGGACGTCCAGGCGGCGGCCGAGAAGGCCGTCAAGCAGTTCGGCTCGGCCTCGGTGGCGGCGATCGAGCCGTCGACGGGGGCGATACGGGCGGTCGCCAACAGCCCCGGCAAGGAGTTCAACACCGCGCTCCAGGGCCAGCAGGCCCCCGGCTCGACGATGAAGATCGTCACGGCCGCGATGATGATGCAGCACGGTCTGGCGACGCCCACCACCCGGGTCGAGTGTCCGCCGGAGGTCCTGTCGCGGGGCAGGACCTTCCAGAACCTCGAGAAGTTCAGCATCAGCGGCGGCACCCTCACCGACGCGTTCAGCCGCTCCTGCAACACCGCCTTCATCAAGGCGATCAGCAAGCTCAGCGACAAGGGCGTCGCGGACACCGCCCTCGGCACCACCGCCCGCCGCTGGTTCGGCATCGGCGAGGAGTGGAACATCGGCGTCCAGGCCTCGGACGGCAGCGTCCCCGAGTCGGCCGGCAGCGAGACGCCCGCCTCGTACATCGGGCAGGGCAAGATCACGATGAGCGCCCTGAACGTCGCCTCGCTCTCCGCGACCGCCAAGAACGGCCGCTTCCTCCAGCCCTACCTGGTGGCGCAGGACCTCGACGACCGCGAGTTCGCCACGGCGGAGCCGCTGCCCGCCGACGTCGCCACAGGGCTGCGCCGGATGATGAAGGCGGCGGCGACGACTGCGCAGGGCACCGCGACGAACGCGATGTCGGGGGTGCCGTCGCCCAAGGGTGCCAAGACCGGCTCGGCCGAGGTCGACGGCCAGGGCACGTCCAACAGCTGGTTCACCGGCTACTCCGGCGACCTCGCCGCGGCGGCCGTCGTCCAGGCAGGCGGCCACGGCGCCGACGCGGCGGGCCCGGTGGTGGCGAAGGTCCTGAAGGCGGGGTGACCGTAAGGGCGGGGCGGGGCGCGCATGCCCCCGTGAAGGGGAAGCGCGCCCGCTCGCGCCAGGGGTCTCGTCCGCCGGAACCCGGTCGCGTGCCCCGTACACCGACCGCTAGCGTGCGGGGCATGACGACCGACGAGGATTCCGCCTCCGCCGCCCACCCCCAGTTCGCCGCCGCGCTCCAGGACTTGGGGCTCGACGTCGAGATCCGTCGTTTCCCGGACGAGACCCGCACCGCCCAGCAGGCCGCCGACGCGATCGGCTGCGCGGTCGGCGAGATCGTGAAGTCGCTGATCTTCGCGGCCGACGGGGTGCCGGTCCTGGTCCTGATGGACGGCGCGTCGCGGGTGGACGTCGGGCGGGTGCGTCAGGAGCTGGGCGCGGAGAAGGTGACCCGGGCCGACGCGAAGGTGGTGCGGGAGACGACGGGGTACGCGATCGGGGGCGTGCCGCCGTTCGGGCACCGCACCCGGACGCGGGTCCTCGCCGACCGCGGCATCCTCGACCACGCGGTGGTGTGGGCGGCGGCGGGCACCCCGCACACGGTCTTCGCGATGGACCCGAAGACGCTGGTCACGCACGCCGGGGGCACGCTCGTGGACGTCCGCGAGCCTGCCGAGTGACCCCCCTCGTCACGCTCGCGGTCCTCGTCGCGGCCGTCACGCACGCCGGCTGGAACGCGATCGCCCACCACATCAAGGACCAGCTGCTCTCCTTCACGCTGATCTCCGGCGGAGGGGCGCTGATCGGTCTGGCCGTGGCCTGCTTCGTGCCGCTGCCGGCGGCGGGGGCGTGGCCGTACCTGATCGTGTCGGCGCTGCTTCACATCGGGTACTACGCCCTGCTGATGCGGTCGTTCACGCTCGGGGACTTCGGGCAGATGTATCCGATCGCGCGCGGTACGGCTCCGCTGGTCGTGACCGTCATCGCGGCCGTCTTCCTCCACGAGGTGCCGGGCGGCCGGCAGTTGCTCGGGGTGGCGGTGGCGTGTGCGGGCCTGACGGGCCTGGCGCTGTGGGGCATCCGGGGCAAGGACGCCCGCCCGCACTGGCCGGCGCTTCTGGCGGCGGGGGCGACGGGCCTGTCGATCGCCCTGTACACGGTGGTCGACGGCGTCGGCGTCCGGGCGTCCGGCACGCCGCTGGGCTACATCGGGTGGCTGATGGTCCTGGAGGGCCTCGCGATCCCGGCGTACGCCCTGTGGACCCGCCGCGCGGCCCTCCTCCCCCAGCTCCGCCCGTACGCGGCGCGGGGCCTCCTCGGCGCGGGCCTGTCGGTGTCGGCGTACGCGCTCGTCCTGTGGGCCCAGACGAAGGCCCCGCTGGCCCCGATCGCGGCCCTGCGGGAGTCGTCCATCATCGTGGGCGCGGCCATCGGCGCCGTCTTCTTCAAGGAACGCTTCGGCGCCCCGAGGATCGCGGCGGCGGGCCTGATGGTGATGGGCATCGGGCTGATGCTGCACGCGGGTTGAGGGTCCTCCTCGCGAACGGGACCTAGCCCTCCCCCAGTACCTCCGCGAAGTGCGTGTTCACCGCCAGGAGGCCGCCGTCCACGCGGAGGGTCGTGCCCGTGATCCAGGAGGCGTCCGCGGAGGCCAGGAAGGCGACCGCCGCCGCCACGTCCTCCGGGGTGCCGACGCGGCCCAGGGGGTAGACGCGGTCGCCCAGGGCCGTGAGGTCGGCCTCGCGGCCCGCCCAGGCCCTGGTCGCGATCGTGCCCGGGTTGATCTGGTTGACCCGGACCCCGCGGGGCGCGGCGTCGCCCGCCAGGGTGCGGGTCAGCGACGCCAGGCCCGCCTTGGCCGCGCTGTACGCGTGGCCGCCGAAGTCCGCCTCCGCGTTGACCGAGCCGATCGTCACGATCGCCCCGCGCCCGCCGGCCGCCGCCAGGTGCGGCAGCGCGGCCCGCGCACAGCGGACGGCGCCCATCAGCGTCACGTCCAGCTGGCCGGTCCAGCCCGCGTCCGGTTCGTCCTCGAAGCGGTCCCGGTCGGGGGCGACGGGGGCGAGCGCGTTGTTGACGAGGACGTCCAGACGGCCGAAGGCCGCCACCGCGCACGCGACGGCCGCGTCGACCGACTCCTGGTCGCCGACGTCGCAGCACGCCGCCACCGCCCCGGGGAGTTCCTCCGCCGTCCTGCGCGCCGCCGCCTCGTCGATGTCCGTCACGAGGACCCGCGCGCCCTCCGCCGCGAGCCGCCGGGCGGTGGCCGCGCCGATGCCGCGCGCCGCGCCCGTGACCAGTACCGCGTACCCGTCGAAACGCTCCCTGAGGTCCATGGGACGATCCCAGCATCCCGGAAAACCCTCCCGCAACGCCCCGGTGATCGCCTAACCTCGCAGGTCCTGTGTCACCTGAGTGAGAAGACGGGAAGATGGGTCAGCTCATAGCCGTAGCGGTCATCACGGTCCTGGCTGTCGTCAGCCCCGGCGCGGACTTCGCGATGACCGTCCGGAACAGCTGTCTGTACGGGCGGACGGCGGGCGTCCTCGCGGCGGTCGGGATCGCGGCGGGCGTGCTCGTCCACGTCACGTACACCATGCTGGGCGTGGGTCTCCTGGTGTCGCGTTCGCCGGTGCTGTTCACCGCGATGAAGCTGATCGGCGCCGCGTACCTGGTCTACATCGGGTACAGGACCTTCGTCACCAGGTCCCAGGTGGACATCGACCTGTCGGACGGCACCGGCCTGTCGAGGGCGGGGGCGCTGCGCACCGGCTTCCTGACGAACGCGCTCAACCCGAAGACCATGCTCTTCGTGCTGAGCACCTACACCCAGGTCGTCAGCGCCGACACCCCCGTCCTCCAGCAGGCCGGCTACGGCCTGTTCATGTCGTTCGCGCACCTCGTTTGGTTCGGTCTCGCCGCGGTCCTCTTCTCCCACCGGGCCCTGCGCGCCCGGCTGTTGCGGAAGCAGACCGTGCTCAACAAGGTCATCGGGACGGTGCTCGTCGGACTCGGGATGGTCCTGGCGCTCACGCCGGCCGTCGCCTGATCCCGCCGGTCAGCCGGCGGACACGCGCTCGACGCGCGGTGCGGCGATCGCCCGGTAGTCCTCGGCGGAGAGGGCGATCGAGCGGTCGAGCCGGGCCGCGTTGAAGAAGAACTCCGGCTGGACCAACAGGTCGGGGTCCACGATCAGTTCGAGCCGCTCGTCGAAGGAGAAGGGCAGGATCGTGCCGCTCGGGGAGCCCGCGAGCTCCTCGGCGGTCTCCGGGGAGGCGAAGGAGACGTACGTGCCGCCGTACAGCGCCTTGACGGCGTCGAGGTCGATGCGCCGGTCGCCCGGGACGACGACGAGCGCGAAGCGCTTCTCCTTCTTGCCGATCTTCACCATGGCGATGATGCACTTGGCGGCGCGGTCGAGCGTGTGGCCGCGCAGCGCGCTGACCGCCTCGGTGGCGCCCTCGGGGGCGTGCTCGATCACCCGGTAGGCCGCGCCGCGCTCGTCGAGGAGGGCGAGCAGCTTCTCGTACGTGTCCCCGGCGACGTCCGTGGCGTCCGTGGTCATGCGGTTCCTCCGGCTTGCAAGTGGTCGGTTGCTCGGGCGAGTTGACCCTACGCCCGTCGCCGGGGCGCCGGGGCGGCGCGACACCCGGACCACCGGTCCCGGGCCGCCGCCTCAGGCCTCCGTGACCGCGCGCACCGCGCGCACCAGGGCCTGGGCGCGCGGGTCGGCCGTGACCGTCTTCCGCATGCCGTTGGTGACGTACCCGAAGGCGATCCCGGCGTCCGGGTCGGCGAAGCCGAGCGAGCCGCCGCGGCCGGGGTGACCGAAGGAGGACGGGCCGAGGAGCGGGCTGGCCGGGCCGTGCAGCATGTGGCCGAGGCCGAAGCGCGTGCCGACCAGCAGCACCTGGTCCGGGCCCGCGGACTCCTCGGTGCGGGCGAGGGTCAGGGTGGCGGGGGCGAAGAGGCGCTCCGCGCCGTCGACGGGGCCGAGGGTGGCGGCGTAGAAGCGGGCCAGGGCGCGGGCCGTGGCGACGCCGGCCGAGCCGGGCAGTTCGGCGGCGCGGTAGACGGGGTCGTTCTCGTCGGGCTTGGGGTCGATGACCCCGAAGGCGCGCCGGGTGAGGGAGCCGGGGTCCTGGTAGGCCGCGGTGACGGAGCGCTTGGGGCGGAGCTTGAGGGCGCCGCTGCCGGGCGGGTCGATCTCCTCGACGGGGCCGAGCCGGCCGACCCGGTGGCCCTCGGCCTCGGGCAGACCGATCCACAGGTCGAGGCCGAGGGGGCCGGTGATCTCCTCGGCGACCCAGCGGCCTATCGTGCGGCCGGTCGCCCGGTGGACCAGGCCGGAGAGCAGCCAGCTGAAGGTGTGGGCGTGGTAGCCGTGGGCGGTGCCGGGCTCCCAGACGGGGGCCTGGGCGGCTATCGCGCGGGTCGCCGTGTCCAGGTCGACCGCTTCGGCGAGGCTGAGGGGCCGGTCGAGGACGGGCACGCCGGCCCGGTGCGCGAGGAGCTGCCGCACGGTGACCCGGTCCTTGCCGTGGGCCTTGAACTCGGGCCAGTACGAGGCCACGGGGGCGTCCAGGTCGAGCTGCCCGCGCTGGTGCAGGAGCAGGGGGACGGCGGCTGAGACGCCCTTGGTGGCGGAGCGGACGACCTGGGCGGTGTCCGCCGTCCACGGATCCGTACCGTCGGCGTCCTTCGTGCCCGCCCACAGGTCGACGACCTTCTCGCCGTCGCGGTGGACGGCGACGGCCGCGCCGCGCTCGCCCCGCTGCTCGAAGTTGTGCAGGAACGCGTCCCTGACCGGCTCCCAGCCCGCCGCCACCGTGCCCTGGACGTCCACCTGACCCACACTCTCTCTCGTACGACCGACTCCCCATGGTGCAACGCGAGGGGGGACGGCCGGATTCCGGGGTCAGGTGGACGTCCGGGGTGGTCAGACGAGGTTGATCGTGAAGCGCCTCACGCCCGGTCCGTCCGGCTGGGAGTGGACCGAACCACGAGCCCTGTCGTACTTCCCGGTGCCACCGGTGATGGCGTTGTCGAAGGGACCCTGGTTGAGGTAGTTGAAGTACATCCCCTGCACGGTGAGCTCGCCGTCCGGGAGGACGTAGGTCGCGACGCACTGCTCCGCTTCATCGACCACCATCGGGTCCCCGCCCGTGGTGGTGGTGCAGGTGACGTGGCTCTCGCCGATCTTGGTGTGCGTCTCGTCCGAGAAGTACGAGAGGTCCGAGCGGGCGACGACCCGATCGCCCTGCGAGACGCTGCCTTCGAGGACGGGGAAGCGGTGCAGCTCCTGCACCACGGCCCGGAGCGTGATGACCCGGGCCGCCTTGCCCCGGGAGTGGGCGGAACCGGTGTCCGGCGCGGCGGCGGACGCGAGCGGGGTGCAGGTGAGAAGGGTGACCAGCGTGGCCGTGCCGAGACAGGCGGCTCTGATGGGGCGCATGATGCGACTCCTGAGGGGGTGTTCATGAAGGGGATCGAACGGCGAACTGCCGTCCGATTCCCTTCATAACCTCGGCCCCGCCCCCGCACGGAGCGCCCCGGCACGACCCACCGGCAGGTCCAGCCGGTCGGACCAAAGTCAGGCGACGGAGCTCGGTACGAAGCCGAACGGCAGCTCCAGCCGGTGCCGGGCCATCAGCTCCTCGTCCGAGAGGATCGCGGCGGTCGGTCCGTCCTCCGCGATCACGCCCTCGCTGAGGATCACCGAGCGCGGGCAGAGCTCCAGGGCGTACGGCAGGTCGTGGGTGACCATCAGGACCGTGACGTCCAGCGCCTTGAGGATGTCGGCGAGCTCGCGGCGCGAGGCGGGGTCCAGGTTGGAGGACGGCTCGTCGAGGACGAGGATCTCCGGCTCCATGGCGAGGACGGTCGCGACGGCGACCCGGCGGCGCTGCCCGAAGGACAGGTGGTGCGGGGGCCGGTCGGCGAACTCCGCCATGCCGACCTTCTCCAGGGCGCGCAGCACGACGGCCTCCAGCTCGGCGCCCCGCACCCCGGCAGCCGCCGGGCCGAAGGCGACGTCCTCGCGGACGGTCGGCATGAACAGCTGGTCGTCGGGGTCCTGGAAGACGATGCCGACCTTCCGCCGGATCTCGGCCATGTGCTTCTTGCCGACCGGCAAACCGGCGACGGTGACGCTGCCCGCGCCGCCGGTGAGGATGCCGTTGAGGTGGAGGACGAGCGTGGTCTTGCCCGCGCCGTTGGGGCCGAGGAGGGCGACGCGCTCGCCGCGGCCGACGGTCAGGTCGACGCCGAAGAGGGCCTGGTGGCCGTCGGGGTACGCGTACGCGAGGCCGCGTACGTCCAGCGAGGCGGTCATAGGGTCCATCCCAGGAGGCAGATCAGGAGTGCGGTGAGCGGCAGCGCGGCGGCGTACGCCCACTGGGCGCGGGTGGCGGTCACCTCGTCGATGACCGGCATGGTGCCGGTGTAGCCGCGGCTGACCATGGCGAGGTGGACGCGTTCGCCGCGCTCGTACGAGCGGATGAAGAGCGCGCCCGCGGACTTGGCGAGCACGCCCCAGTGGCGGACGCCCTTCGCCTCGAAGCCGCGGGAGCGGCGGGCGACGGACATGCGGCGCATCTCGTCGGTGATGACGTCGCCGTACCGGATCATGAACGAGGCGATCTGGACGAGCAGCGGCGGCAGCTTGAGCCGCTGGAGGCCGAGGACCAGGGCGCGCAGTTCGGTGGTGGAGGCGAGGAGCACCGAGGCGGCGACGCCGAGGGTGCCCTTGGCGAGGACGTTCCAGGCGCCCCACAGGCCGGGGACGGACAGGGACACTCCGAGGAGCTCCGTCTGCTCGCCGGGGACCACGAAGGGCATGAGCAGCGCGAAGGCGACGAACGGGATCTCGATGAGCAGCCGTTTGAGCAGGAAGCCGGCCGGGATCCGGGCCTGCACGGCCACGGCTCCGAGGAGTGCGGCGTAGAGGGCGAAGGCCCAGACGGCCTCGCGGGGCGTCGAGACGACGACCACGACGAAGCCGAGGACGGCGGCGAGCTTGGTGTGCGGGGGCAGCTCGTGGACCGGCGAGTGCCCGTGCCGGTAGAGCTTGTGGGCTCCCCCATGGCCTCCGGCATGGGAGGTACCCCCACCCGCTCCCATGTCAGGCCTCCAGGGCGGCGGTCTTGCGGCGGCGGACGATCCAGAAGGCGCCGGTGCCGGCGGCCAGGGTCGCGCCGACGCCGATGACGCCGGCGAGGCCGCCGGAGAGCCGGGGGGCCTCGACGCCCTTGACGCCGTAGTCGGCGAGGGGGGAGTCGGCGGCGGCGTGCTGTTCGACGTTCTTGTCGATGCCCTGGTCGGCGGCGACCTTCTCCAGGCCGTCGGGGCTGGCGGAGGCGTAGAAGGAGACGAAGCCGGCGAGGACGAGGGCGGTGACGAGGCCGCCGGCCCACAGCTTCTTCGGGGACCCCGCTGAAGGGCGGGGCGCCGGGGCCGCGTCGATGAGTTCGCCGTCGACGCGGAGCTTGAGCGGCGCGGTCAGGCCGCGGGCGCCGTACACGAGGTCGGGACGGACGGCGACGACGGCGCCGACGGTCAGCATGGTGATGACCGCCTCGCCGATGCCGATGAGGACGTGCACGCCGACCATGGCCGTGAGGACCTTGGAGACGGGGACGTCGGTGGTGCCGCCGATCGCGTAGATGAGGGTGAAGGCGGCGGCCGCGGCCGGTACGGAGACGAGCGCGGCGAGGAAGGAGGCGACGGTCACCGAGCGGCGGGTGCGCGGCAGGACGAGGACCAGGCCGCGGAAGAGCGCGTAGGCGACGACGACGGTGACGACGCCCATGACGGTGATGTTCACGCCGAGGGCGGTGAGGCCGCCGTCGGCGAAGAGGATGCCCTGCATGAGCAGGACGACGGCGATGCACAGGACACCGGTCCAGGGCCCGACGAGGATCGCGGCGAGCGCTCCGCCGAGGAGGTGTCCGCTGGTCCCGGCGGCGACCGGGAAGTTCAGCATCTGGACGGCGAAGATGAAGGCGGCGACGAGGCCCGCGAGCGGCGCGGTCCGCTCGTCGAGTTCTCTACGGGCTCCGCGCAGGCCGACGGCGACGGCGCCGGCGGCGACGACTCCGGCGGCGGCCGATACGGGTGCGTTGATGAATCCGTCAGGTACATGCACGTCGGAATCATAAGGCGTTACTGCAAAGGGCTTGCAAGAGCGCATCAGTCACAGAACACCGGCGCCCGGGCGCACGTGACCCCGCGCACACCTTCCGCCGCACAGGCATGCCCCGCGCCCCGGCCGGGAAAGCGTGGGACATTGGTAGACAAGAGGACAAAAGGTGAGGAGTCACCCCATGGCCGCCGTAGACGCCCACGCAATCGACGACCAGGCCAAGGGGCGGATCATCAGCGACGCGCCGCTCTCCCGCCCCGTCCCCGTGACCCTCCGCTACGACCCGGACCTCTCCCCCGCGACCGTCCGCTTCGTCTTCCCCGGCCCCGTCGAATGGTCCTTCCCGCGCGCCCTCCTGGAGACGGGCCTGCGCACCCCGACGCGCCGCGGCGACATCGGCGTCTGGCCCTGCGGCCGCGTCCAGACGGTCGTCGAGCTCCACCGGGACGACGGGGTGACGGTCGTGCAGTTCGACACGACGGCGCTGCTCCGCTTCCTGAAGCACACGTACGCCGCCAGTACGTCGATGACGACACACTGACGGCGTACGGGGACCGGGCCGGGGCTCAGACCTTCACGAGGTCCGGCTTCGCGGCGCCGGGCTCGGCGGTGGCCCCGGCGAGGCCCTCGCCCTCCACGTCCACGTTCGGCAGGATCCGGTCCAGCCACTTCGGCAGCCACCAGGCCTTGCGGCCGAGCAGCGCGAGGACGGCCGGGACGATCGCCATGCGGACCACGAAGGCGTCGAAGAGGACCGCCGCCGCGAGGCCGAAGCCGATCATCTTGACCATCTGGTCGTCCATGCCGATGAAGCCGGAGAAGACCGCGATCATGATCACCGCGGCTGCGGTGACCACCCGGGCGCTGTGCCGGAAGCCGGTCACGATCGCCTCGCCGGGACGCTCGCCGTGCACGTACGCCTCGCGCATCCGGGTGACGAGGAAGACCTCGTAGTCCATCGCGAGACCGAAGACGACACCCACCATGAAGATCGGCATCATCGACATGATCGGGCCGGTCTGCTCGACCCCGAAGAGGCTGCCGAGCCAGCCCCACTGGAAGACCGCGACGACCGCGCCGAGGGCCGCGACCACCGAGAGCAGGAAGCCGAGGGCCGCCTTCAGCGGGACGAGGACCGAGCGGAAGACCAGGGTCAGGAGCACGAAGGCGAGGCCGACGACGAGCGCCAGGTACGGCACGAGCGCGTCGTTCATCTTCTGCGAGAAGTCGATGTTCATCGCGGTGGCGCCGGTGACGAGCACCTCGTCGCCCGTGGCGTCGCGGATGTCGTGGACCAGGCTCTCGGTGGCGGTCGAGGACGGCCGGTCCTTCGGGACGACGGTGATCATCGCGGCGTCGCCGGCCTTGTTCGGGGTCGCGGGGGTGACCGCGGCCCAGCCGTCGAGGCCCTTGATCGTGGAGACCGTCCTGTCGGCGGTCGCCTTGTCGCCGTCCACGACGACGAGCAGCGGGCCGTTGAAGCCGGGGCCGAAGCCGTCGGACAGCGCGTCGTACGCCCGGCGCTCGGAGGTGGAGGTCGGCTTCACGCCGTCGTCCGGGAGGCCCATCTCCAGGGAGGAGGCGGGCACGGCGATCGCGCCGAGGCCGAGGACGCCGACGATCAGCACCATCAGCGGGCGGCGGATGACGAAGCGGGCCCAGCGGGTGCCGCCGTTGGGCTTGTCGCTCGCCTTGGCGGTGCCCTTGCGCTGCTTGCGGCTGACGACCTTGTCGCCGGCGAAGCCGAGCAGGGCCGGGATGAGGGTGAGCGCGATCAGTACGGCGATCACGACCGTGGCGGCGGCGGCGAAGCCCATCTTCGTCAGCATCGGGATGTTGACGACGGCCAGGCCGACCAGGGCGATGACGACGGTGAGTCCGGCGAAGACGACGGCGGAGCCGGCGGTGCCGACCGCGCGCCCGGCGGCGTCCTCCTTCTCGCGGCCCTCGGCGAGCTCCGCGCGGTAGCGGGAGACGATGAAGAGGGCGTAGTCGATGCCGACGGCCAGGCCGATCATCGACGCGAGCGTGGAGGTGGTGGTGCCGAGGTCCAGGACGTTCGCGAGCGCGGTGATCGACGAGACGCCGATGCCGACGCCGATGACCGCGGTGAGCAGCGGGAGCCCGGCCGCGACGAGCGAGCCGAAGGTGATGACGAGCACGATGCCGGCGAGGACGATGCCGATGGCCTCGCTCGCGCCCTGCTCGGGCATGGTCTGGAGCGCGTCGCCGCCGATCTCGACGGTCAGCCCCTTGCCCTGCGCGTCGTGGCCGGTGTCCTTGAGGGCCTCGCGGGTCTCGTCGGTCAGCTCCATGGCGTTGACCTTGTAGGAGACCGAGACGTAGGCGGTGGAGCCGTCCTGCGAGACGGCGTGCGCGGTGTACGGGTCGGTGACCTGGACGATCTGGTCCGAGCCGGACTTGAGCGCGGCGACGGTCTCCTCGACGACGGCCTTGTGTGCCGGGTCGGTCATCTTCTGGCCCTCGGGGGCCTTGAAGACGACGCGGGCGGTGGCCCCGTCGGCTCCGGCGCCCGGGAAGCGCTCTTCGAGCAGGTCGAAGGCGCGCTGGGCCTCGGTGCCGGGGATGGAGAAGGAGCTGGAGGTGGCGGTGGGCGCGGTGGCGGCACCGACGCCGGCGATCGCGAGGAGCGCCACCCAGAGGAGGGCGACGAGCCGTCGGCGCCGGAAGGCGGTGCGGCCCAACTTGTAGAGGAACGTGGCCACGGGGGCGTACTCCCATTGTGGGGCGGGACAGGGCATGGGGAGCCGGCCCGACGGCGTGAGCGGTTCGTCGTCAGGTGGAGACAGGGGTGGAGCAGGGTCAGGCGCCGAGTGAGGGGAGCACCACGGCGTCGAAGTAGGCGCTGAGGAACGCCTTGTCGACCGGCTGATCCTCGATCAGCGGGCGGGCGATGAACGCACCGATCAGCATGTGCGGGACGAGCTTCAGCGCCGGGTTGTCGGCGGGGATCTCGCCCCTGTGGACCGCTCGGCGCAGCACCTCGTCGAGGCCGTTCATCTCGGGTTCGATGAGCAGCTCGCGCAGCGCCCGGTGCAGTTCGGGGTTGGTGTGGATGGCGTGGGCGAGGCCCCGCATGAGCGCGGCGTCCTTGTCCATCTGGCAGTCGTCGGTCCGTTCGAGCATCTCCGCGATGTCGCCCCGCAGGGTGCCGGTGTCGATCTCGGTGAGGCTGACCGGCTTGTTGTGCCGCAGGGCGCGGGCGACCAGCTCGGGCTTGCTCCCCCACTGGCGGTAGAGGGTGGCCTTGCTGGAGTGGGTGCGGGCGGCGACGGCGTCCATGGTGAGGGCGTCGTAGCCGACCTCGCGGAGGAGGTCGAGCACGGCCGCGTACAGCTCGGACTCCCGCTCGGGAGTGAGTCTGCTGCGTGCCATGGCCGTTCTCCGATCCGAACGAAACGGTTTCGTACACCACGACGATATACCCACCCCCTCAGCGAAACGAAACCGTTTCGTACGTGTCCTGGGCCACACTCCCCAGGACGCCCGCATACACGTACGAGTTGCCTGACCCCCTCCGCGCGGAAAGCATGAACAGGTGAGTGACGACGTCGCGTATCTCCGTTTTCCGCACCTCCACGACGACCTGCTGTGCTTCGCCGCCGAGGACGATCTCTGGCTCGCCCCGCTCGTCCCCGAGGGCCACCGCCCCGGCCGGGCCTGGCGCCTCACCGTCGACCGGACGCGGGTCGGACACCCGCGCTTCTCGCCGGACGGGCGCCACATCGCGTACACGAACTGGCGCAGCCTCGACCCCGAGATCCATCTCGCCCCCGTCGACGGCGGCGCCGCCCGGCGGCTCACCTACTGGGGCTCCACCGACACCCGGGTCTGCGGCTGGACGCCCCCCGACAAGGACGGCCGCTCCGACATCCTCGCCGTCTCCTCGCACGGGCAGCCCTTCTCGTACTACTCCTGGGCGTACACCGTCCCCACCGACGGCTCCCCCGGCCTCCGCATGCCCTGGGGCCCCGTCTCCGACATAAGCGTCACCGACGACGCCGCGATCACCGGCCACGACGGCGAGCGCCGCACGCTCCTGCTCACCGGGAAGCCGCCGCACGAGCCGGCCGCCTGGAAGCGGTACCTGGGCGGCGCCACCGGCCGCCTCTGGCTCCACGGGCAACGGCTCCTGCCCGACCTCGGCGGCCACATCGACGCCCCCATGCCCGTCGGCGGACGGATCGCCTTCCTCTCCGACCACGAGGGCATCGGCAACCTCTACTCCTGCCTGCCCGACGGCACCGACCTGCGCCGCCACACCGACCACGACGACTTCTACGCCCGGCACGCCTCCAGCGACGGCCACCGGGTCGTCTACCAGTGCGCGGGCGAGCTGTGGATCGTCGACGCCCTCACCGCCGACTCCCGCCCCCGCAAGCTGGAGGTGCGGCTCGGCGGGCAGCGCGTCGGCCGGCGCCACTACCAGGTGCCCGCCGCCCACCACGTCGACGCGGTCTCCGTCGACGAGACCGGCCGGGCCTCCGCCGTCTCCGTGCGCGGCAGCCTGTACTGGCTGACGCACCGCGACGGCCCGGCCCGCACCATCATCGACACCCCCGGCGTCCGGGTCCGGCTCCCCGAGATGCTCGGCAGCGGCGGACAGGTCGCGTACGTCACCGACGCCGAGGGCGAGGACGCCGTCGAGGTCGCCTATCTGCCGCGCGCCAGCGGCGACCGGCCGCCCCGCAGGCTCGCCTCGGGCGACCTCGGCCGGGTCGAGGAGCTGGTCTCCGACCCGGACGGCGAGCGGCTCGCCATCGCCTCCCACGACGGGCGGCTGCTCCTCCTCGACGCCACCGAGGACTCCAACGGCGAGGTCACCGAACTCATCCGGTCCGTCAACGGGCCCGTCCGCGACCTCGCCTTCTCCCCCGACGGCGACTGGCTGACCTGGTCCCACCCGGGCATCGGCCGCTCCCTGCGCTCCATCAAGATGGCCCGGATCTCCGGACCCGGCGCCCGCACCGTCGTCGACGTCACCAACGGCCGCTTCGAGGACGAGAACCCCGTCTTCACCCGCGACGGCCGCTACCTCGCCTTCCTCTCCTGGCGCGGCTTCGACCCGGTGTACGACGTGCACACCGGCGACCTGTCCTTCCCGCTCGGCTGCCGCCCCTACCTCGTCCCGCTCTCCTCCGCCACGCCCTCGCCCTTCGCGCTGCTGCCCGACGGGCGCCCGGCGGCCGGCGGCCTCGACCCCGCCGACGACGACACCGAGAGCGCCGACGGCACGGTCACCGTCGAGATCGAGGGGCTCCCCGAGCGGGTCACGCCCTTCCCGGTCGCCGCCTCCAAGTACTCGGCGCTGCACCCGGTCAGCGGCGGCGGCCTGGTCTGGCTGCGCTGGCCCATCTCGGGCGCGCTCGGCGAGACCTTCGCCAACCCGGCCGACACCTCCGGCAAGCCCACCCTGGAGCACTTCTCCATCACCAAGGCCCGCAAGAGCGAACTCGCCAAGGACCTCGACTGGTTCTCGGTCAGCGGCGACGGCACCCGGCTCGTGATCGCCGACGAGGGCGAGCTGCGGGCCGTGCCCGCCACCGAGTCCGGCGACGGCGACTCCACCGTCTACCTGGACCTGCGGCGCATCCTCCACGAGATCGACCCGGGCGCCGAATGGCGGCAGGCCTTCGACGAGGCCGGCCGGATCGTCCGCGCCTACTTCTGGGAACCCGAACTCGGCGGGGTCGACTGGACGGCCGTCCTCGACCAGTACCGGCCCCTCGTCGAACGGGTCGCCTCCCCCGACGAGTTCGCCGACCTGCTCCGCGAGGTCATGGGCGAACTCGGCACCTCCCACGCGTACGTCACGCCCGCCCGCCGCAACGAGGGACCGCCGCACTACCAGCGGCCCATGGGCCTCCTCGGCGCCAACCTCGTGCCCCGCGAGGCCGGCTGGACCGTGAAGCGGATCCTGCCCGGCGAGTCCTCCGACTCCAAGGCCCGCTCCCCGCTCGCCGGCACCGGCATCCGCGAGGGCGCCGTCCTCACCCACGTCGACGGCCGGCCCGTCGACCCGGTCACCGGCCCCTACCCGCTGCTCTCCGGCACCGGCGGCACCACCGTCGAGCTCACCTTCACCCCCGCCGAGGGCGAGGGCCGCGCCCGCCGCGTCGCCGTCGTCCCGCTCATCGACGAACGGCCCCTGCGGTACCAGGACTGGGTCGCCAAACGCCGTGCGGTGGTACGGGAGGTCAGCGGCGGCCGCTGCGGCTACCTCCACATCCCCGACATGGGCGGCTCCGGCTGGGCCCAGTTCAACCGCGACCTGCGCATGGAGGTCTCCCGGCCCGCCCTCATCGTCGACGTGCGCGGCAACGCCGGCGGCAACATCAGCGAACTCGTCATCGAGAAGCTGACCCGCCGGATCCTGGGCTGGGACCTCACCCGCAACGCCCAGCCCGTGTCGTACGCCTCCAACGCCCCGCGCGGCCCCGTCGTCGCCCTCGCCGACGAGGCCACCTCCTCCGACGGCGACATGATCACCGCCGCGTTCAAGCTGCTCGGCCTCGGCCCGGTCGTCGGACAGCGCACCTGGGGCGGGGTCGTCGGCATGACCGGCCGCCACCGGCTCGGCGACGGCACCCAGATCACCGTCCCGATGAACGCGGCCTGGTTCCCCGAGTACGGCTGGTCCCTGGAGAACCAGGGCGTCGAACCCGACATCGCGGTCCTGCGCACCCCCCTCGACTGGGCCGAGGGGCGGCACGCCCAGCTCGACGACGCGGTCCACGTCGCCCTCGAACTCCTCGCCGAGACCCCCGCGGCCAGCCCCCCGGCCTACGAGTCCCTCCCGGACCGCTCCCGCCCGAAACTGCCGCCCAGGCCGTCCTAGACGGTCGCCAAGTCCAGCTCGTACGCGGTCCCCGGCTCCCCGTCGTCGAGCGTCACCCCGCCCACGGCGCCGAAGCCGGTCCGGGCGAGCACCGCGCTCGACGCGCCGTTGCCCAGGGGCACGAAGGCGGTCAGCCGGCTGAGCCCGTACTCCTCGACGGCCAGCCGGCACACCTCCCGTACGCCCCGGGTGGCGAGCCCCCGGCCGGTCGCCTTCTCGGCGAGCCGGTAGCCGAGCTCGGCGCTGCCGGCGGCGGCGTCCACGCGGACGAGGTTGACCCGCCCGACGATCTCCCCGCCCTCGGCGACGAGCACATGGAAGTGGTCCTCGCCCGCTTCCTGCGCCGCGATCAGCTCCCGGTGCCGGGCGTCGAACTCGTCGAAGTACGCGTCGCCCCGGTCGGGCACGCGGGCGGCGAAGAAGGCCCGGTTCTCCCGCTCGAAGGCGAGGAGGGCGGGTGCGTGGTCGGGGCGGAGTCGCTCGAGTACGGCCATGGTGATCACCGTACGAAAACCGGTCACCCGGCGCGTACAACTTTTCGGCCGGTCGCCTGTCTGACCGAGTGTGGCGCGCAGTGCGCCAATGCTCTGGGAGGAAAAGACCGTGCCTCACGCCCGCTCGAACCGCCGGCGCCTGGTCGCCGCCGTCACCACCGTTCTCGCCGTGACCCTCGGTGCGGGCGCACTGGCCGTGCCCGCGACGGCCGCGCCCACGGCTCCGGCGACCGTCACGGCGGAGACCGCCGCGACCCCGTTCGCCTTCCCCAAGGACTCCGTCCTCGTCGGCGCCGGTGTGAAGGGCTTCCTCACCCAGACCCCGGGCAGCACCACGAGGCGCTTCGCCTGGTACGGGCAGGACACCGGGACCGGCTACGGCGCCCGCACCTACCTCAACTCGACGCGGACCAACGACTACCTGGTCTTCGAAGGGCACTATCAGGTCACGGTCCGGGACCTGACGACCATGTCGATCTTCGAGGTCCCCCTCGACCCGCTGACCGGCACGCCCGTGTTCGTCGGCTCGGCCGCCGACGCCGTGTTCACCACCGTCGGCCCCGACCTGCGCAAGCACACCAGGGCGGGCGGCACCGTCCCCGTCGCCGGTCTGCCGGACGGGGCGACCGCGGTCGAGATCTCGCCCGGCACCCCCGACGACGCCCTGGTCCGGTTCACCGTGGGCGGCGTGAAGAAGTGGGGTCTCCTCGACCTGGCCACCGACACGGTCGACGAGATCCACGAGCTCCCGGCGGGCGCCACGATCGGCGCGGTCTCCGCGACGCACGTCGCCTGGACCACGGGCACCGGCGTCAACGACGAGGTCCCCGCGCTCTTCCTCCTGGACCGCGCCACGGACACCGTCCAGGAGGTCCCGGTCGTGGACGCGCCCGGCAGCCTCCGGGTCGACCTCGTCGGCGGCTGGGTGGTCTACGGCGACCCGGGCGCCTCCACCGCCGAAGCCCCGAGCCCGCTGTTCGCCCTCACCGCGTACAACCCGGCCACCAAGGAGTCGGTGAAGCTCCTCGACCACCTGACCTCGGCCGCCCCCGCCGGCGACGGCAGCCTGCACGTGCGGGGCGGCAGCCTCGCCCAGGGCGAGGGCATGTACAAGATCACGGCAGACGGGGACAACACCCCGGTCGTCACCTTCGAGGCGACCACCGGCGAGCCCACCGAACTGCAGATCACCGGCAACGACCTCCCGGACCTGGTCGACCTCGACCAGAACGGCGGCAAGGCGAAGTTCACCTGGAACCTGTCCCGGCCGAACGCCGAGGTGAACCTCACCCTGCGGCACACCCGGACCGGGGAAGCCGAGATGTTCAACGACTACACGCTGGGCCGGCGGACCACGGCCTTCGAGTGGCAGGGCGAGTACAACGGCGCCTACACCTGGGAGCTGACCGCCCGTCCGCTCAACGGCATCGGCCCGACCGCGACCGCGACCGGCTCCTTCACCGTGACCCGCACGCCCAAGCCGCACGACTTCGACGACAACGGCGCCCCCGACGTCGTCCTGCGCGACGGGGCCGGCCGCCTCTGGCGGGCCGACACCTCCTACGGCACCAGGCTCCAGGCCGATCCGCACCGGCAGATCGGCACGAACTGGCAGATCTACGACCGGATCGAGGCCACGGGAGACCTCGCGGGCTCCACGGTCGGCGACCTCGTCGGCCGGGACACCGCCGGCGTGCTGTGGCTCTACCAGGGCAACGGCACCGGCGGCTTCGGCACCCGGACGAAGATCGGCGGCGGCTGGCAGATCTACACCGAGCTGGCGGGCGGCTCCGACCTCACCGGCGACGGCCGCGCGGACCTGGTCGCCACCGACAAGGCGGGCGACCTGTACCTCTACAAGGGCACGGGCAGCGCCACCGCGCCCTTCGCGCCGCGCAAGAAGATCGGCTACGGCTGGGGCATCTACAACCAGCTCACCGCCACGGGGAACCTCGCCGGAGGCCCCGCCGGAGACCTCCTGGCCCGCGACAAGGCCGGTGTCCTCTGGCTCTACCTCGGCAAGGGCGACGGCACCTTCGCGAGCCGTGTGAAGGTCGGCGCCGGCTGGAACGCGTACAGCCAGATCGTCGGCGTCGGCGACGCGAACAGGGACGGCCGCCCCGACGTCATCGGCTTCGGCCCGACCGGCGAGTACCTCCACCGCGGCACCGGCGACTGGCGCGCCCCCATGCTCCCCGCGCAGTCCGCGAGCGTGACCCTCGGCGGCGGCCCGTTCAACGGCATCGCCTGACCCCGGCACAGGTGAAGGCGCACCCGGTCTCCCGGGTGCGCCTTCCGCAAGGACGGGCCGACGTCAGGCGTCGTAGTCCATGTCGAAGCGGTCCTGCTCCGCCTGCTGGGCCCGGCGGGTCTCGTCGTCGGCGCGCTCGCGGCCCTTGGAGGCGCGCTGGGAGGCCTCGTCCTTCGCCTTGCCGGCGGCCTGCTTGGCCTTCTCGGCGGCCTGCTTGGTCTTGTCCTTGAACTGGTCCTGCATGCCCATGGAAGTTCACTCCTAGAAGGGTGAGAGGGGCCGGGGCAGTGTGCCTCTCCGGCCTCGACCAGCCTCGCACGAGCGAACACGCCACGCATTTCGATCAGTTACGGACAGCTACCGCGAGGCGGACCCCTCCCGACCGCTACCGCGAGGCCGACCCCTCCCGACCGCTACCGCGAGGCCGACCCCTCCGCCCGCGCCTGCTCGTCCGCCGCGCCGCCCGCGCCCACCAGGCCCTTGGAGACCGAGCCCAGGCGCGGCTCGAAGCGCCGCATCTCGCGCTGTCCCACCGTGGCGATCAGGCTCGGCAGGTAGCCGCGGACGGACTGCATCCCGCGCAGCCACCACTGTGCGTACACATGGGCCGAGCGCCGCTCGATGCCCGCCACGATCCGGTCGACGGCGGGGCCGAGGGGGTACGTGCGGTTCGAGGGCCACGGCAGCCGCTGCCGCAGCTCCTTCATCACGTCGTCCTGGTCCGCGCCCCGCACCATGTCCGTGTCGGTCCAGGACAGATAGCCGACGCCGACCTTCACGCCCTTGTACGCGACCTCGGCGCGCAGGCTGTGCGCGAACGCCTCGACGCCCGACTTGGAGGCGCAGTACGCCGTCATCATCGGGGCCGGGGTGATGGCCGCGAGCGAGGCGATCTGGAGGAAGTACCCCCGGGACTCCATGAGGACCGGCAGGAACGCCCGGCCCGTCACCGCCCCGCCGATCAGGTTGACCTCGATGACCCGCCGCCAGGCGGCCGGGTCGGAGTCGACGAACGGACCGCCCGCCGCGACACCGGCGTTGGCGACGACGATGTCGACCTTCCCGAACCGTTCCTTCACCTCGGCCGCGACCCGGGCCATCGCCTCGTGGTCGGTGACGTCGGCGTGCCACCAGTCGGCCTCGGTGTGCAGCCGCCCGGCGACCTCCTTGAGCTGCTCCGGCTCCAGGCCGACGAGCGCGATCTTCGCACCGCGCGCGGAGAGCTTGCGGGCGAGGAGCTCCCCGACACCGCGGGCGCCGCCGGTGACGACCGCGACCTGTCCTTCCAGGCTCACCCTGCTCATGCCCCTGCCTCCTCGTTCTTCTGCACGCCCAGGCCGACGCCCAGGTACGTGAGGGTCAGTTCGCGGATCTGCGCGGTGACGGCCTCGGGGGCCTCCACCGGTGTCATGTGGCCCATGCCGGCCAGCGTGACGAGGCCCGTGCAGTGCGGCAGCGCCTCCGCCATCGCCCGGGAGTGGACGGCCGGGGTGAGCCGGTCTGCGGTGCCGACGAGCACGGCCACCGGCACCCGGAGCTCCCGCAGGCCCGGTTCGAGGTCGAGCCCGGCCAGGACCTGCGACCAGCCGTACCGGGCGCCGCGCGGGCAGGCGTGCACGATGCGGGCGCAGGCCTCGACCTTGTCCGGCGACGAACCCGGTCCCATCGTCGCGTACCTCAGGATCTTCTTCGAGACGGCGTTGACGGGGCCGAGCGGTGCCTTCGAGCCGAGGACGGCCGCGGTCAGCCGGCTGCGCAGCCCGCCGGGCCGCAGCGGGACGACGGTGGCCTCGGCGGTCAGCCGGGAGGGCCCGGTGGAGCAGAGCAGGACGGCGGCGGCGTGCTGCCGGAAGCCGGGCCGCGCGGCGGCGGCCATCATCGTCATGCCGCCCATGGAGTGACCGGCCAGGACGGCGCGCTCGCCGGGACCGAGGGTGGTGGCGAGCACGGCTTCCAGGTCGTCGGCGAGCGCCGTCGTGGAGTAGCCGGCGCCGCCGGTCGCGGCGGGGGCCGGCGACCGGCCGTGGCCGCGCTGGTCGTAGGCGATGACCCGGTGGTCGGCGGCGAGGGACCGTATCTGCTCGGCCCAGAAGGCGATCGAGCAGGTCCAGCCGTGGGCCAGGACGACGGCGGGCGCGTCCTCGGGGCCGTACACCTCGACGTGGACGGGGGTGCCGTCGGCGGAGACGGCGGTGAGCGCGCGGGGGGCGGGAAGGCTGTGGAGCGTCACTTGGCGGTCTCCTTCTTCCGGGGGGTACGGGCGGGCCCGGGGGCCGGTTCCGTCGCGCGGATCACCTCGTACTCGGAGAGGTCGACCTGCCGGGTCTCGCGCCGGAACTCGGCCGTGGTGCCCGGCCACAGGGTGGTGTTGCGACCGCTGGCGTCGAGGTACCAGCTGTTGCAGCCGCCGGACTTCCACACGGTCCGCTCCATCCGGGTCTGGACCTTGCGGTTCCAGGCGTTCACGGCGGAGGGGCGGACGGCGAGGGCGGCGCGGCCACCGAGCAGGTCGATCTGGCGGAGGTAGTCGGCCAGGTAGTTCAGCTGGGACTCGATCATCAGGATCATGGAGGAGTTCCCGAGGCCGGTGTTCGGCCCGATGATCATCATGAGGTTGGGGAAGCCGCCGGCGGTGGCCCCGCGCAGCACCTGGACCCCGTCCTTCCAGGACTCGGCGAGCGTGTGGCCCTCGGCGCCGGTGACGCGCTCGGCGATCGGGATGTCGGTGACGTGGAAGCCCGTGCCGAAGACGATCGCGTCGACCTCGGTCTCGGTGCCGTCGGCGGCGACCACGGTCGAGCCGCGGACCTCGCGGAGCCCGGCGGCGACGACGTCCACGTTGGGCTGGGCGAGCGCCGGGTAGTACGTGTTGGAGAGCAGGATCCGCTTGCAGCCGATCCGGTACGAGGGCGTCAGCCTGGCCCGCAGCTCCGGGTCCTTGATGGAGCGCGCGATGTTGGCCTTGGCGAGCTTCTCGACCAGGCCGAGTTCGTTCGGGTGCTTGGTGAAGGCGCCGACCTGGAGCTCGCGGATGCCCCAGAGGATGCCCCGGCGCAGGGTCGCGGTGGCCGGGAGCGTGCGGTGGAGCCAGCGCTCGGGGGCGCTGATCGAGCGGTCCATGCGGGGCATGACCCAGGGGGGCGTGCGCTGGAAGAGGGTGAGCCTTCCGACCTCGCGCTGGATCTCGGGCACGATCTGGATGGCGGAGGCGCCGGTGCCGACCATGGCGACGCGCTTGCCGCGCAGGTCGTAGTCGTGGTCCCAGCGCGCCGAGTGGAAGACCTTGCCGGGGAAGTCGGCGAGGCCGGGGATGTCCGGGATCTTGGGGTCGGAGAGCGGTCCGGCGGCGGAGACGAGGACCTCGGCGCTGAAGGTGCCGCCGCTCGTCTCGATCTCCCAGCGCAGCGTCTCCGCGTCCCAGCGCGCCCGGAGCATCTCGTGGTTCAGGCGCAGGTGCGGGCGGATCCCGAAGGTGTCGGTGACGTGCTCCAGGTAGGCGCGGATGTGGTGCTGTCCGGAGAAGGTGCGGGGCCAGTCCGGGTTGGGCGCGAAGGAGAAGGAGTAGAGGTGGGACGGGACGTCGCAGGCGCAGCCGGGGTAGCTGTTGTCGCGCCAGGCGCCGCCCACGGAGTCGGCCCGCTCCAGGACGACGAAGTCGGTGATCCCCTCGCGGCGGAGCCGGACGGCGGCCCCGATGCCGCCGAATCCCGACCCGATCACCGCCACCCTTACGTGCTCGTGCTTCGCCATGCCGCCTCCCGTGCGCCCGGCCAAGATTCCGCCAGCAATCACTGGCACAGTCGGGACTGTAGAGCAGCTCCATACCGAGCGGTAGGGGTACGACGAGGGAAAGTTACCGGCGGTACAACATAGGCTGGCGGGTGTGGCAGAAGGATCACGTCCCGAGACGGGCGCACAGGACGGCCCGCACGAGGCCGCGGGGGCAGGCGTGCGCGAGTACCGCATGGAAGAGCTGGCCACCGCCGCCGGCATCACCGTGCGCACCCTGCGCTTCTACCGCGAGCGCGGCCTGATCCCACCGCCCCGCCGCGAGGGCCGCATCGCCTGGTACGACGACAACCACCTGGCCCGGCTGCGCACCATCGCCGCCCTCCTGGAGCGCGGCCACACCCTCAACGGCATCGCCGACCTCACCGCCGCCTTCGAGAGCGGCCGCAACGTCCGCGAGGTCCTCGCGCTGCCCGCCCCCTCCGAGGAGGAGCCCGTCCGCCTCACCCCCGAGGAGCTCGCCGACCACTTCGCCGGCGAGGTCACCGCCGAGAACCTCGCCGCCGCGCTCGACCTCGGCTACCTCGTCACCGACGGCGAGGAGATCGTCCACATCAGCCGCCGGCTGCTCGACGTCTCCGCCGCCCTCGTCCGGGAGGGCGTCCCGCTCGCCGAGGTCCTCAAGGCGGGCGCCCGCGTCCGCGAACACGCCGACGCCCTCGCCGAACTCTTCACCGAACTCCTGCGCACCCACGCCGAGGACGACGACCTGTGGCGGCTGCGCCCGCTCGCCAAGAGCGTGGTCGAGGCCGAGTTGTCGATGGCCCTCGACCGGCGGCTGCGCCCCGGAGGACCGGCCTCATGACCGCCTGACAGGTTCTTCAACAGTTCTTCATCACCTCCGCCCTACGGTCGGCCGCACCTACCGAGGAACGGGAGAACCGATGAGGACGAACCGCTTGCTGCCGGCCGTCGCCGCGGTCATGGCGTTCGCGCTGACCGGCTGCGGCGGGGGCGGAGACGACGGGGCCGGGAAGATCCCGACGGCCGGCGACGGCACGTCCACCGCCGGCAAGGGGAAGACCACGGCCGGCAGCGGCAACGGCAAGGACGAGGTCGGCGCGTACGTCGAGTCCCAGCGCGCCTTCGTGAAGTGCATGCGGGAGAACGGCTTCGACGCCCCGGACCCCGACGCCGACGGCCGCGTCGAACTGGGCGACGGCAGCCTGAAGAAGAACCCGGTCTTCGTCAGGGCCTCGATGAAGTGCGCCGAGTTCCAGGTGCCGGTCCCCGCCGAGATCGAGCGCAGGACCGCCCCCAAGCTCACCCCCGAACAGATCAAGAAGCAGTTCGAGTTCGCCGACTGCATGCAGAAGAACGGCGCCCCCGACTTCCCCGACCCCGAGCCCGACGGCCATGTGTACGGGGACGTCCCGTGGGACTCCACCAGCGCCGCGGCCAAGCAGGCCGCCCGCACCTGCCGACCGCTCACCGGCGACCCCGTCGAGCAGGGCCCGGGCAAGGGCTGAGCACGGTGAGCGGAATCTTCACGGACAGGGACGAGGAGACGGCGGGCGAGGCGGAGGCGGAGCCGGTGCAGGAGGGGACGGCTCCCCCGCGCGCCCCGCGCCGCCGGCGGAGCCGTACCGTCCTCGTCGCCGCCGCCTGCGTCGTGGTCGCGGGAGTCGCCGTCGTCGGCCGGCTCGGCCTGGGCGGCGGCGGGGGCGCGGGCCCCACCGCCCCGCCGAGGGCCGGCTCCACGGTCCCGGTCGCCCGGCAGACCCTCGTCGAACGCACCAAGGTCGAGGGCCGGTTGGGCTACGGCGCGGAGATCCCGCTGCCGGTCAAGGCCTCCGGCACCGTCACCTGGCTCCCGGAGGCGGGCACGACCGCCGAGCGCGGGGACACCCTGCTCCGCGTGGACGACCGGCCGGTGGTCCTGCTGTACGGGACGCTGCCGATGTACCGCGAGCTGGGCATGACGACCGCGACCCCGCCGGCGTCGGAGGGCGGCGGGGACACGGGCAAAGGTGCGGGTACGGGTACGGGTACGGGTACGGGTACGGGTACGGGCAAAGGTACGGGTACGGACAAAGGCACCGGCACGGGTACCGGTACGGGCACGAGTACAGGCGCGGACACCCAGCCCGCACCCCCCGCCTCCGCCTCCCCCCAGCCCCTCCGCGGCATGGACGTCCTCCAGTTCGAGTCCAATCTCGCCGCCCTCGGCTACACCGGCTTCACCGTCGACGAGAAGTTCACCTCCGGCACCGAACGGGCCGTCAAACGCTGGCAGAAGTCCCTGGGCCTTCCCGAGACCGGCCGGATCGGCCTCGGGGACGTCGTGTACTCCACCGGCCGGATCCGCCTCGGCCAGGCGGGCGTCCGCCTCGGCGCCGCGGCCGGCGAGAACGTCCTCGGCCACACCGGCACGACCCGCAAGGTCGTCGTCGACGCCTCGGCCCTCGAAGCCTCCTGGGCCGTGCGCGGCAGCGAGGTCACCGTCGGGCTGCCCGACGGCACCCCCGTGAAGGGCGAGGTCGCCTCGGTCGGCAGGCAGGCGGCCCCGCCCGAGGGGGAAGGCGACAGCGGTACGCCGCCGACGGTCCCGGTCACGATCACCATCCCCGACCAGCGTTCCCTGGGCCGCCTGGAGAGCGGCCCGGTCTCCGTCGAGTACGTGGGCAGGAAGCGCGAGAACGTCCTGACCGTCCCGGTCGCGGCCCTGGTGGCGCTCGCCGAGGGAGGCCACGGCCTGGAGACCGAGGACGGCCGCTTCGTCGCCGCCCGCACGGGCCTCTTCGCCGACGGCATGGTCGAGGTGAGCGGTCCGGCGCTCCGCGCGGGCCTGAAGGTGAGGATCCCGCAGTGAGCACGGGCACGGTCTGCGCCCCCGACGCCGTCGTGGAGTTCCGGCAGGTCTCGAAGACGTACCCCGGGGGCGTGGCGGCGGTCCGGGACGTCAGCCTGCGCGTCCGGCGGGGCGAACTCGTCGCGATCGTCGGCCCGTCGGGCTCCGGCAAGTCCAGCATGCTGAACCTGATGGGCAGCCTCGACCGGCCCACCGCCGGCCACGTCCTGGTCGACGGCCACGACGTGGCGGAGCTGACGGACCGGGAGGTGTCGGCGCTGCGGGCGACCCGGATCGGCTTCGTCTTCCAGCAGTTCCACCTGGCGGTCGGCGTCCCGGTCCTGGACTCGGTCGCCGACGGCCTGCTGTACGCCGGGATCCCGCTGCGCCGCCGCCGGGCGCGTGCGGCGGCGGCCCTGGCCCGGGTCGGGCTGAGCCACCGCGTCCACCATCTGCCCCACCAGCTGTCGGGCGGCGAACGCCAACGGGCCGCCGTGGCGCGGGCGGTGGTCGGCGGCCCGGCGGTCCTGCTCGCGGACGAGCCGACGGGGAACCTGGACTCGGCGTCGGGTGCGGCCGTCCTGGCGCTCCTGCGGGAGCTGCACGCCTCGGGCACGACCGTCGTCGTCATCACCCACGACCGGGAGATCGCGGCCGCGCTCCCCCGCCGCATCGAGATGCGCGACGGCCGGGTGGTCGCGGACGGCGCCACGGATCCGATCGGAGCGCACGGATGATCCCCGCCCCCCGAGGCAGAAGAAGCGCGACGGACAGGCGGACACAGCTCCGTCCGGCCCGGCTGCGCCCCGCCGACATCGTCCGGCTCGGCGGCACCGGTCTGCGCACCCGCCCGCTGCGGGTGTTCCTCTCCGCGCTCGGCATCGCGATCGGCGTGGCCGCCATGATCGCGGTGGTCGGCATCTCCGGCTCGGGCCAGGCGGAGGTGGACCGCCGGCTCGACGCGCTCGGCACGAACCTCCTGCGGGTCGAGCCCGGCACGACCCTGAACGGGCAGCAGACGAAGCTCCCGGCCGAGGCGGTCCGCATGGTCGACCGCATCCCGCCGGTGCGTGAGGTCGCCGCCACCGGCAGGGTCGACGCGAAGATCTACCGCAACGAGCGGATCGCGGTCGGCCGCACCGGCTCCCTCTCCGTCCTGGCGGCGGACGACGGCCTGCTCCCCGCGGTCGGCGGGCAGGTGCGCCGGGGGCGCTGGCTGGACGCGGCGACCGAGCGCTACCCGGCGGTCGTGCTCGGCGCGACGGCCGCCCAGCGGCTCGACGTGTACACCCCGGGGAACCGGCTGTGGATCGGCGGCCGCTGGTTCTCCCTGGTCGGCGTCCTCGACCCCGTACCGCTGGCTCCCGAGCTGGACGGCGCGGCGCTCGTCGGCGGGCCCGCGGCCCGGACGTACCTGCGGTTCGACGGTCATCCCTCGACGGTCTACGTCCGCACCGAGGACAGCGCCGTCGCGGTGGTACGGGCGGTGCTGCCGGCCACGGCGAACCCGGAGAAGCCCGCGGAGGTGCGGGTCTCCCGGCCCTCGGACGCGCTCGCGGCCCGCGAGGCAACCGAGTCGGCGCTGACCGGTCTGCTCCTCGGCCTCGGCGGCGTCGCGCTGCTCGTCGGCGGGGTCGGCGTCGGGAACACGATGGTGATCTCCCTCCTCGAACGGCGCCCGGAGATCGGGCTGCGCCGGGCGCTCGGCGCCACCCGGGGCCAGATCCGCGCCCAGTTCGTCACCGAGTCCCTGCTCCTGTCGGTGATCGGCGGCCTCGGCGGGACCGTCCTCGGGACGGTGATCACCGCCGCGTACGCGGTGAGCCGGAACTGGCCGACGGTCGTCCCGGCGTGGGCGACGGCGGCCGGGGTGGGGGCGACGCTGGTGATCGGGGTGATCGCGGGGCTCTATCCGGCGGTACGGGCGAGCCGTCTGGCGCCGACGGTGGCCCTGGCCGGCACCTGAGGAGCGCGGCCCCCGGGAAGCGGCCAACCTCGTCCGGGCACCACCCGGGACGGGGTTGGCCGCTTCCCGTCGTTTCCCCGGGGCACGGACTCCGGAATTCCGGCGGACCGGAAGCGAATCGCCCGCCCCCGGGCCCCCGTCACGGGCACCGCGAGCCCGGAGAACGGAAGGCGGAAGCCGCTCCGGTCGTCGCCCGCAACACCCCCGGAACGCCGCTCCCGGCCCTGCCGGATATCCACCGCCGAAAAGAAGCCGACACCCTGTCCGCCCGTTGAACGCTCTCTCCCCTCCGGGCAATTCTTCTCCCCGCACTCGAACGAACCCGCACGCCCGTCCGGCGCCCCGCCGGGCGGGAACGACCACGAGTTCAGGAGAGATCGATGCGTCCTCGGACGAAGCTCGCCGCGACGGCCCTCGCCGCCGTCGCGGCCACCGGCGGCCTGGTCCTGCCCGCCACGGCGGCCGTGGCCGCGCCGGAAGGTGCCGCCGCCTGTACCAGCCCGGCCTGGGCCAACAGGGACGGCCGGGCCGGCAGCACGAACACGGACTACGTGAACATCCGCAGCGGCCCGACGACCGAGTGCGTCGCACTCGGCCAGGCGCAGACGAGCCACAGCCTCGTCCTGCACTGCTGGGTGGCCGGTCAGGACGGCACCTGGTCGCACGTCCGCGACGAGACCACCGGCATCTCCGGCTGGATCAAGGACAGCCTCCTGAACGGCTACGGCTCCCCGCTCCCCTGCTGAACCGCTACGGGTGGGCGACCGGGGCCGGCAGCACCACCGTGAACACGGACCCCACGCCCACCTCGGACGTCACCTCGACGGCCCCGTCGTGGTCCGCCACGATCTGCCGGGCGATCGAAAGACCGAGCCCGCTGCCGCCGGTGGCCCGCCCGCGGGCCGCGTCCGCCCGCCAGAAGCGGTCGAAGAGGTACGGCAGGTCGGCGGCCGGGATGCCACTGCCGGTGTCCCCCACCGCGATCCGCACCATCTCGTCCCGCTCGCCCAGTTCGAGCCGCACACGGCCCCCGGGCGGCGTGTGCCGCACCGCGTTGCCCACGAGGTTCCCGAGGGCCTGGCGCAGCCGGTCCGGGTCGCCGTGCAGCCGTACGGTGCCGGGGCCCGCGCCCGCCACCTCCAGGGCGACCCCGGCCGCCGCCGCCCGGGCGCTGTGCGCGGTCCGGCAGGCCTCGACCAGCTCCCGCGCGTCCAGCGGCCTGCGGTGGTACGTGAGGGCGCCCGCCTCGGCGAGCGCCAGGTCCTGGAGGTCGTCCACGATCCGCTGCTGGAGCAGCACCTCCTCGTGCAGCGAGTCGAGCAGCTCGGCGTCGGCCTCCAGGACGCCGTCCCGGAGCGCCTCCAGATAGCCGCGCAGGTTGGCCAGCGGGGTGCGCAGCTCGTGGGCGATGTCCCCGACGAGCCGGCGCTGCCGCTCCTCGCTGTCCTGGAGGGAGCCGGCCATCCGGTTGAAGGACCGGCCGAGCTCCGCGATCTCGTCCTTGCCGGAGGCGGGCACCCTGCGCCCCAGGTCGCCCTCGCCGAGCCCCAGGGAGGCCGCCGTGAGGGCGCGTACGGGGCGGAGGACGGCCCGGCCGAGGAGCAGCGCGCAGGCCAGGACGGCGGCGGCCACCCCGGCCGCGACGAGCACGGTCGGTCCCGCGGCCAGGGTCTGTCCGGCGTCGTCGACGGCGCCGAGCCGCACGGTCAGCGGCTGGGGGCCGACGGCGGCGGTGCGCTCGGTGAAGACCCGGCGCAGACAGGCGAGCGCCTGGGCGCGCCCCGTGGCGCGGCAGGCCTCGGCCGCGGTGATGTCGGCCGGACGCACGGTGCCCGAGCCGTCGACGCAGGGCCCGGCCGGGGACTGCCCGCCGGCCCGGTAGAGCGGCATGCCGAACTTGCCGCGCAGGACGGTGACCGGCTGGCCGAGCCGGGTCAGGCAGGCCGCGTAGGTGACGTTGGCGCCGTACCGGGCGATCACCGTGGACGTCACCTTGCGCATCGAGCCGGTCTCCCACTCCGCGGGGAACTCCAGCTCGGGCCTCGGGTCGACGAGGAGGGCGGGCGCGGTGCCGCCGGGGCGCGGGTCGCGGCCGAGGAGGGTGTCCGAGTCGGCGAGCTGGCCCTGCCGGTCGGTGCTGATCCGGATGCGCTGCCCGGTCTCCTCGGCGAGGGTGCGCACGGTGGCGGCGACGCCCTCCCAGGTGCCGTGGCCGGCTCCGTAGGCGCGCAGTTCCTCGGTGATGGCCGCGATGGACTCGCGGTCGGCGGCGGCGGACTCGCGGACCTGTCCGGTGAGCTGCCGCAGGGTCAGCCAGGCGGTGGCGCCGCTGGCGGCGACGGCGACGAGCAGGACGAGCGAGAAGACCCGCAGCCGGAAGCTCACGCTGCCTCGTCGGAGAGCCGGTATCCGCGCCCGTACACGGTCTCCAGATGGCGGGGCCGGCCGGGATCGTCCTCCATCTTCAGCCGCAGGTTGCGGACGTGGACGTCGACCGTGCGCTCCAGGACGTCGCTGTCGAAGCCGAAGACCCGCTCGATGATCTGGGCCCGGGTGAAGACCCGGCCCGGCTCGCGGGCCAGGACCTCGAGGAGGGAGAACTCCTTCGAGGTCAGGGCCACCGGGCGGCCGGCGACCCGGACCTCGAAGCGGGCGGTGTCGAGCTCGACCTCGCCGACCCGCAGCAGCTCCTCGCGGGCGGCCGCGCCGGTGGCCCGGGAGCGGCGGAGCAGGGCGCGGACCCGGGCGGTGAGCTCGCGCGGGCTGTACGGCTTGGTGAGGTAGTCGTCGGCGCCGAGGTCGAGGCCGAGGAGCATGTCCTCCTCGGTGCTGCGGGCGGTGAGCAGCAGGATCGGGACGTCGGATCCCTCGGAGCGGAGAATGCGGCACACGTCGAGCCCGTCGACGAAAGGCAGCATCACGTCGAGAACGACGAGATCCGGCCGGGCGCTCCGAATCCGTTCCAGAGCCGCGCGCCCGTCGGCGACGACCTGGACGGCATTCCCCTCCCGCTCCAGATAGATCCGGATCAGCCGCGACTGCTTTTCGTCGTCCTCGGCGATGAGAATGCGCGCGCTCAACGATGCCCCCCACCCGGTCCCGTCAATGGCCCAGCACCGTACCGCGTACTAGTGCCACATCAGGCAACGTTCGCCCTTGACGAGATCGCGTAGCCGTTCATCGGCAGCGTTCTTGTTCCTCCAGATGGAGCAGGACCCGAAGGCCCTCGTGGCTGATGCCGTCGACCACCCCCTCGCGCAACGAAGGTGGGAAGAGCGGGCCGGCCGCCTCAGGATCCGGTCAGCACACCACGAGGAACAGATGCAGGGAGCGTAGGCGGAGCTGCGTGAACTCGGCGACCTGGCTGTCAAAGGAGCAGACGCCCCGCCCGTGCAGCGTCTGCACTGGCGCATCCAGGACGGCGAACACGCGCTCAATCAGGCCGAGGTCGCGCTCGCGCTGACTGAGCATCGGCTCAACAACCTCCGAGAAGGCGCCTGACAGGCGGTCCGGGTCAGTCAAAGCCAGTTATCCATAGGATGTTTTGACCCGCCTTCTATCTCAAACCGACTATCCAGAACGAACGAACGGGGAACGCCATGGGCATCACCAGGACCACTCGTAGGACGCAGGCCAAGATCGCCGTGTCCATCTGGGCCCTGGCCGCGGGCTCACTCATACTCACCGCCTGCAGCGGAAGCAGCGACAGCGCCAGCGGCAGCGGCAGCAAGCGCGACGGTACCTACTACATCAAGGACGTCAACGGCACGTCCGACCTCGGCCAGTTGGTTGTCAAGGGCAACAGCGTCTCGCATCATGAGTACGACTGCGATGGTGTCTATGAGAAGCCGGACGTGACCAGCACCGGCGAGTTCAACAAGGATCAGTCCCAGATCATCTGGACGGTCGCTGGAGAGGACACCCGCAACGAGCGGACCGGCAGCGAGCCCATCTCGATCAGTGACACCTCGATCAGCATCAGCGGTAGCGTGTATGTACGTGACAACTCCGATGCCGGCAAGGCTCTGCTGGACGGCTTCAAGGTCAAGTGCGGGAAGTGACGCCGACCTCCCACTCGGCCGGCCGAGCAGGGCAGAACCCCGTGGGCGTCGCGTCCGCGGGGTTCTGTTTCTCCTCGGCTGGTCAAGCCTCTGACGCCTACTCCTGAAGCTGCTGCGCCCGGTACTCCTCGATCGTCTCCGGCGGCCAGCCAAGCGTCGGGTGGCCGCTGGCATCCATGTCCCGACGTACGTGCAGGGCAAACGTTGGCTGATGCAGCACTAGACCTCGTAGACGGCGGTCACAGGGGCGTGGTCGCTCCAGCGCTCGCCGTGGGTGGCGGCCCGCTCGACGTAGGCCTTTACGGCCTTGGCGGCGAGTCCGGGGGTGGCGATCTGGTAGTCGATCCGCCAACCCATTGAAATGAAGATACAGTTTGCTCCGGGAGGGGGACTCGCATGACCCTTACGGATAACGATCACCCACGCCTGCGGGCACTCGTCGCGGTACGACTGAGCGTCAGGACAGACGAGTCGACATCGCCGAAGCGCCAGCGGGAAGCCGGTCAGGCGGAGGCCAGACGACTTGGCGCCGAGGTCGTCGGCTACGCGGAGGATCTGGACGTCTCCGCCACCAGGACGACCCCGTTCGAACGGCCGGAACTGGGCGACTGGTTGGCCAGGCCCGACGACTTCGACGTGATCATCTGGTGGCGTCTGGACCGCGCCGTCCGCTCCATGGGCGACATGGCCGAGCTGACGCGCTGGGCGAAGCGCCACGGCAAGCGGCTGGTCTTCGCGGAGGGCCCGGGAGGCAGCTCACTGGAGCTGGACATGACTTCAATCATGTCCGAATTGATCATCATGCTGCTGGCCTTCGCCGCGCAGATGGAGAGCCAGGCCATCAAGGAGCGCGTCACGAGCGCCAATGCGGCGCTTCGGGCCATGGGGCGGTACTCCGGAGGGCTCCCTCCATACGGATACATGCCCGTGCAGCGTCCGGCCGGCGAGGGGTGGACCTTGGCCCGGGACCCGCAGCGCGTCGAAGCCATCGAGACGATGATCCGGATGCTGCTGGACGGCAGCGCCCCGAACGCCATCGCGTTCCATCTGAACAGCGAGGGCATCCTGACGCCTCGCGACTGGAACGACGTTCGGCAGGGGCGGACTCCGAAGGGGCGCAAGTGGGTCGGCCAGACCGTCAAGCGTGTCCTTCTGTCCCCGTCGCTCCTCGGCCACCAGACCTACGCGGGCTCCGTCGTCCGGGACCGCAACGGCCTGCCGGTGAGCATCACCGCCGACCCGGTTCTGACGCGAGACCGGTTCGAGGAGATCAAGGCTGCCCTTGGTGAGCGCCCCAAAGGGGCAGCCGGGACCCGCAAGGACACGGGCGCGCTCCTGCTCGGTGTTCTGCACTGCGCCTCCTGCAAGGGCCGCATGTACCGGGTCCCCGCACACGGCTACTCGGTCTACGTATGCCGGACCCGCACCAAGGGACTCCCCTGCGAGGCTCCGGCAGCCATCAAGACCGACTGGGTGGAGGAGTACGCGGAGCGGGAGTTCCTGAAGGAGTGGGGAGGCTTCCCCGTACTGGAGCAGGTGACGTACCCCGGCTACGACCCCCGCCCCGAACTGGAGGAGATCACCACCGAGCTCCGTGAGCTGTACGCCGTTCGCGAATCCAGGCGATCACGCGTCGGCCTCGCCATCTGGCAGGAGCAGGTGGACGCGCTGGAGGGCCGCGCCGAGGTCCTCGAAGCGACTCCGGTGCAGAAGGAACGCACGGAACTGGTTCCCACGGGGAAGACCTACGCCGACTACTGGAGGATCGCCGACGCCCGGGAACGGCGGTTCATGCTGCTCGACACCGGGACCCGCCTGGAGTGCGCGAAGGGCCAGCGCGGGGGGCGCCCGGTGGACATGAAGCGCCGCGCACTGGAGCGCCTGTCGATCGCTTTCCCCGGCCGAGAGAAAAGCAGCGGCAGACAGCCTGAGCACCGCTCGCGGCTCCCGCTCACAGAGGCAGAGCGATGACGGAGTGACGGTTCTCCCTACTTTTTTGATTGCACATAGAAAAGTACGAGAAAAACAGATCAGGGGCTCCATTCGTCACTCCGCCATCGCAGCCCCGCGCCGCCGAGCGGGGAGCAGCGCGCAGTGTGCTCGCGTGGGAGTGGGGCGACGAGACCCGCAACCACGTCCGCTTGCGCGGAAGGGGTGGGCGGTGCCCCCCTTCCGCCATCGACCAGCACGTGTGGGAGGGGAAACTATCGCGTGGCTGATCAGGGTGCTTCTGTGGGGCGTTGTCCTGTGCCACAGAAGTCGGTCATCCATGCCGGGTAGGCTCGCGGCCCCATGGAACATCTGCCCGAGGCCGTAGACCGCGACATCCTGGAGCAGCGGATCATCTCCGCGCTCATGGCGATCCGCGAAGCGTCGGGCTGCACGCTTCACGAGGCGATCGACATCTTCGCGCAGCGATACGAGAAGCTTCGTCGTGATCGTCCGGACGACTTCACTCTGAGGCGGGAGGACTACGGCCAGGGCTTCTACTCCTGATGAACTGCTGGCCGGTGCACGTAGTCGGCTGGGGCAGTGACGCCACCGCGACCGGTGGCCCTATCCCAGGTACGGGGCGACGCGGTGCTCCAGGAAGTGCCGGATGCGCAGCCGCTGCGTGTGGTGCATGGGAAGCGAGTCGAGTTCTTCCGGCGCCACGAAGCGGAGCTCCGTGCTCTCGTCGGAGATGGCCAGGGCGCCGCCGACGACCCGGGCAATGAAGCAGACGTTGAACTGTCGGCGCACCTCTCCGTCGCTGTACGCGATCACATGACGGGGGTCCGTGTACGTGCCGACGAGTCCCGTGATCTCGACGTCCAGACCGGTCTCCTCCTTGACCTCTCGCACGGCCGTGCCGGGCAGGGAGTCGCCCATGTCCATGGCTCCGCCCGGGAGCGCCCACAAGTCGTTGTCCCGGCGCCGCTGGAGGAGTACGCGGCCCTCCCCATCGGTGACGACGGCAGAGGCTGCCACGACCAGGCTGTTCGGCCGGGGGGCGTTCGGATCGTCGTAGTACTCGGTTCGGGCCACGGTGCTCAGCCTTCCACGCGGTGGGCCGTTTCCCATACGGCGTCGAAGCTCCCTGCGTAGGTGTCGAACATGCCCCCGTCGCCGTGGCGCCGGAGGTGCCACACGGGCGCGCCGTAGGCGTTGACGCCCCACACGTGTCCGTTGACCAGCATCTGATCGTCGGCGCGGTACAGGCTGTTGTAGAGGGTCGTTCCGTGGGTGCGCAGCTCGATGCCCGGTACGTCCGCGAGGGGCCGATAGTGCAGGAGCGCGAGTCGGCAGCGGGATTCGATACCGTGGCCGAACTTCTCTTCCCGTCCGCGCTGCTGGACGTTGGGGTCGTCGGCGTCACCCACCGCGATGCGGACCGCGCATCCGTCGTCGGCCCGTTCACACAGGAGGTCATTGAGGCGGGGGTACGCCTCGTGCAGGAAGACGGCCGCGTACACCAGCACGTCGATTCGCTGCCGTGCCTGGGAGAAGAGATCGACGAAGACCGACACGGGAAGATCCGCCCGTTGTCCGTACAAGGCGACGAGTTCGGGGCTCACGGCGCGTGCGGCACGCGCCTGCCGGAGTGCCGGCCACAGGGCATGCACGTCCTCTCCGAGCGCTTCCGCTGCCGCCAGTGCAGTTGCCCGGCGCGGAGTGCGCCCGAGGTTGACCCACCGTTCCACGGACTTGGGGTCGACGCCCGTGACGTCGGCCAGAGCGGCGTGCGTCCAACCGCCGGCCTCCATGACGGCTCGAAGTCGCTCGTTCTGCATACGTGCGCCCCCTCGACTCCCGGGCATCCTGAGGGACGTTCTACACGCGACGGGACGTCCCGAAGTGGGAAACGTACGAGGTTCCCCCGTCCTGACGACCGGCGCGACGATCGCGCCATGAGCGAGCCCACGCGCTACAGCACCCCGCCGATCGAACTGCCGCTGGACCTGGAGCGGGAGCCCGACCCCGCCGAGGGGTGCGCGGGTTGCGCTGAACTGGCTGCCGTACGGGGTCGTGCTCGCGTCGTGGGCGACGGGTCGACCGTCAGCGACTGCAACATCTTCATGCGGCGCCACCCCGAGGGGCACTGATGGTCACCTCGGCGGACATCGGGCAGCGTGTGAAAGACCGCGCGGGACGGGTCGGCGTCCTGCGGGACGTGATTCTGGACTACGAGGACCCCGCCCAGCTCCCGAGCGAGCGCCAGAAGCGCCCTACGGCGCCCGAAGGCGGGGGCCGTGAATGGCTGGCCCCGCCAGAAAGCGTGAACCGCGTTTAGCGCCCCCATGCGGCCCCGTCCGGCGACGGCGAGCAAGACAGCCGGGCGGGGCTTTCCGCAGCCGGTCCCTACACGTCGAACACGGCGGTCACAGGCGCGTGGTCACTCCACCGCTCCGCGTGGCTCGCCGCCCGCTCCACGTACGCCTTCACGCAGCGCTCGGCCAAGCGAGGCGAACTGACAATCAGGTCAATCCGCCAGCCGCTGTCGTTGTCGAAGGCGCGCCCGCGGTAGGACCACCAGGAGTAGGGCCCCTCCTGCTCGGGGTGGAGCGCCCGCACGACGTCGACGTACCCGCCGTCGCCCTCGTCGAGCACCCTGCTCAGCCACTCCCGCTCCTCGGGCAGGAAGCCGGCGTTCTTCTTGTTGGCCTTCCAGTTCTTGAGGTCGGCCTCCCGGTGGGCGATGTTCCAGTCGCCGCAGACGACGACCTCGCGCCCGTCGGCGGCGGCGCGGGTCCTGAGCTCCTTCAGGTACGGCAGGAACTCGCCCATGAAGCGGTACTTCTCGTCCTGGCGCTCGGTGCCGACCTCACCGGAGGGCAGGTAGAGGCTGGCGACGGTCACGCCGGGCAGGTCGGCCTCGACGTACCGGCCGCTGGTGTCGAACTCGGCGGATCCGAATCCGATGCGGACGGCGTCGGGCTCGCGCCGTGTGTAGAGCGACACACCGGCGCGCCCCTTGGCGGCGGCGGGGGCGTGGACGGTGAACCAGCCCTCGGGGCTGCGCACCTCCTCGGGCAGCTGCGACTCCTCGGCGCGGACCTCCTGGAGGCAGACGGCATCGGCGGAGGTGCCGGCCAGCCACTCGACGAAGCCCTTCTTGGCGGCGGCACGGAGTCCGTTGACATTCGCGGTCGTGACAGTGAGCATCCCGGGAGAATACAGACGCCAGCCGCTGCATAGATGTACGATCCACCGCATGCACATCCAGCCCACGCCTTACGACCACCCCGACGCCGTCAAACTCGACGATGCGGTCCAGGCGGAGTACGCCGTCCGCTACGGCGGCGAGGGCGACGTCACACGGCTGGACGCCGGAATGTTCGCCCCGCCCCACGGCCTGTACCTCCTCGCGTACGACTCCGAGGGCCGGCCGGTCGCGACGGGCGGCTGGCGCACCCAGGACGCGAACGACGAGGGCTACGCGGACGGCGACGCCGAGCTGAAGCGCATGTACGTGATACCCGAGGCCCGCGGCCTCGGCCTGGCCCGCAGGATCCTCGCGGCCCTCGAATCCGACGCCCGCGCCGCCGGCCGCACCCGCATGGTCCTGGAGACGGGCACCGCCCAGCCGGAGGCCATCGCCCTCTACCTCTCCAGCGGCTACGAACCCTGCACCAAGTTCGGCTACTACCGCGACTACCCCAACAGCCGCTGCTTCGCGAAGCCGCTGGACTGAAGCCTCCGGCAGCGACCGGAACACCCGAGATCCCGCCCGATCCTGCGATCGGGCGGGATTTCTGCGTTCGCAGGACTGTTCAAGCCATGTGACATGTGCCATTTTACTGCGCAGCCCGTCTTGGACGGGACCCCAACTCCCCCACCAGGAGTGCGTCTTGCGCATCATGGCCCTCGCCACCGCCCTGCTCACCGCCGCCCTCGCGGCCGCCCCCGCCCAGGCCGCCCAGGCCGGCCCCTCGCCGGACCACGCCTTCGCGGACCCGGCCCAGCGCCCGGCCCACGGCACCGCCAAGGGCGCCCCCGGCGCGACCGGCACCACCGGCGGCAGGCTGGAATCACGGATCCTGCCGATCGTCCACGAGTGCAGCTCCTCGCTCCGGATCCGGGCCCAGGAGATGACCGCCGCCCAACTGACGGCGACCTGCGCGAGCCTGGCCAACCAGGACGCCTACTTCCACAGCGTCGTGAACGACCCGGGACCGGTGGCGAACGACTTCAACACCACCCTGGAGGTCGACGTCTTCAACTCGAGCGCCGACTACAAGACCTACGCGGGCAGGATCTACGGCATCGACACGAACAACGGCGGCATGTACCTGGAGGGGGACCCGGCCAAGGCGGGCAACCAGCCGCGCTTCATCTGCTACGAGCGCACCGACGTGAGCCCCGGCTGGCAGATCTGGAACCTCAACCACGAGTACACGCACTACCTGGACGGCCGCTTCGACCTGTACGGCGACTTCGACGCGAGCCAGAGCACCCCCACCGTGTGGTGGGGCGAGGGCATAGCGGAGTACGTCTCCTACTCCTACCGCGGCGTCACGTACACCAACGCGATAGCCGAGGCCGGCAAGCACACGTACGCGCTGCGCACCCTGTTCGACACCACCTACGCCAACAGCGACGTCAGCCGCACCTACAACTGGGGCTACCTCGCCGCCCGCTACATGGTCGAGAGGCACCCGGCCGACGTGGCCACCGTGCTCGGCCACTACCGCAGCGGGGACTGGGCCGCCGCGCGTTCCTTCCTCACCTCGCTGGACTACGAGAGCGACTGGAACGCCTGGCTGACGGCCGTGGCGACGGCAGGCGCCTGACGGTCCGCGGAGGACTCCTGAGCGGGGACCCCCGCAAAGGCTCCTGAACGACGAAGATCCCGCCCGGTCTTCCGACCGGGCGGGATCTCGTTGTCTGTGGACCTGTGGGGATTTGAACCCCAGACCCCCTCGATGCGAACGAGGTGCGCTACCAGACTGCGCCACAGGCCCTTGCGACGTGTGAAACATTAGCATCCCGATCGGGAAGAACAAAAATCGCTTCCCCCGCAGGTCAGCCGGGGGCCGTCGCGGCACCCCGGCCGGGGGTCATTCGTTGGCCGCCCGGGGGCGGTCGTCGTCCGCGTACTGGTCGAAGAGCGGGGTGCGGCCGTGGTCGCGGCCGCGGCGGGGCGGGGTGGTGCGCTGGCGGGGTGCCGGGGACGGCGCGGGGGCCGGGTCGGCCGCCGTGGAGGAGCGGGCCGCGCTCCAGGTCTCCGGGTCCGTGATGTCGATGCCGCTCGTGGCGCGCGGGGCGACCGGGGCGGTGACGTAGGTGGGCAGCGGCACCGGGACCGGGTCCCAGCTGTCGCCGCGGGCCGGGCCGCGCTCGCGCTGCTGGTCGACCCACTCCGCGTGGTCCGTCTGCTCGACCAGGGCGCGCCGGTCCGCCTCCTGCGGAGTGACCGCCGGGGCCTGCGCGGCCTCCGGCTCCGGCGTAGGGGCCGGGCGGCGGCTCTCGCGCAGCCGGGCGGCGGCCGCTTCGGCGCGGCGCCGGTCCATCACGTACACGAAGCGGCGGCGCTCCTGGATCCGCAGATGGACGATGTACGCGCTGAGGAGCAGCGCGGGGACCGCCGGGGCCCACAGGAAGGCGACCCCGCCGACGGCCGCGACGACCGCGCCGAGGGTGAAGGCGGCGAAGAGGAGCGTCGTGGTCCGGCGGCGCCGGGCGAGGACCTTGCCGCGGCGGGCGCGCTCGGCGGCGGCTCCCGGGGCGGGCCGGGCCGGCGCGGGCGCCGGTCCGGGCTCGGGTTCCGGGAGTTCCAGGCGCGCCTCCGTCCTGGCCGCGGGCGCGGAGAAGGCCCGGACGTCGACCGAGCTCAGTTGCTCGGTCTCCGCGTCCGGGTCCACGTCGGGCGTCGGTCCCTCCGCCGTACGGTCCCGCTCCTTGAGCTCCTTGGCGTACCGGCGCTCCATGCCCGCCCGTCCGGAAAGCAGCCGGATGGCGGTGCTGAAGCGTTCCGTCGGACGGGCTTCGTTCAGCTCGTCCTGCCTGCGGAGCCACATCGGCACCAAGTAGGCGGCCCAGGCCCCGACGATGACTGCGTAGATGAGGCCGCTGCTGCTCACGCCTCACACGGTAGAGGGGTTCTGTAACACGCATCGGCCAATTGGCCCGGTGTGTCGCACGATCTGGCTGATATCACTGAACTTTTTTGTGATTGTTCAGATCGATTGACCGCCAACTGGCGATTAAATTCGAACACTTATTGCATTCTTGCGTGATGCCAGCGGCGCAACAGCCCCTCCGGCACCTCCTCCGCCGTCAGCGCGAACACCAGATGGTCCCGCCACGCACCGTCGATGTGGAGGTAGCGCGGCCGCAGGCCCTCCTCGCGGAAACCGAGCTTCTCCACCACCCGGCGCGAAGGCCCGTTCTCCGGGCGGATGCACACCTCCATGCGGTGCAGCCCCACGACACGGAAGCAGTGGTCGACGGCGAGCGCGACCGCCGTCGGCATCACCCCGCGCCCGGCCACCTCGCTGTCCACCCAGTACCCCACGTGCCCCGAGCACATCGAGCCCCAGGTGATCCCGGCCACCGTCAACTGGCCGACGAGCCGCCCCCGGTACTCGATCACGAACGGCAGCATCCGGCCTGCGTTCGCCTCCGACCGCAGATGGCGCACCATCTGACGGTACGTCGGCCGGTGCGCCACCGGGCCGCCCGGAGGCGGCGGCGGGACCGTCGCCTCCCAGGGCCGCAGCCACTCGCGGTTGCGCCGGTTCACCTCGCGCCAGGCCGCCTGGTCGCGCATCTTTATCGGCCGGAGCAGCACGTCGCCGTCGACGAGCACCACCGGCCAGGACGGGATCACGACGCTCTCGGGTGGTCGCCGCCGCGGATCTGGTCGACGGCGTGGCTCAGGAGCGGCTCCAGGACGGCGAGCCCGTCCCGCACCCCGCCCGGGGACCCCGGCAGGTTCACGATCAGCGTCGAGCCCGCGACCCCGGCCAGACCGCGCGAGAGCGCCGCCGTCGGGACCTTCTCCCGGCCGTACGCGCGGATCGCCTCCGGGATGCCCGGGATCTCCCGCTCCAGGACCCGGCGGGTCACCTCGGGCGTCTCGTCGGTGGGCGAGATGCCCGTACCGCCGGTCGTGACGATCAGGTCGTACCCCGCCGCCACCCCGGCCCGCAGGGCGGCCTCCACCGGCGCCCCGTCCGGGACGACCTGCGGGCCGTCCACGGCGAAACGCATCCGGGTCAGGCCCTCGGCGATCAGCGGGCCGCCCCTGTCCTCGTACACCCCGGCCGAGGCCCGGTTCGATGCCGTGACGACGAGCGCCCGGTACGCCGCCGCCGGAACCTCCTCGGGCGCACCCGCCGGCTCCCGCTCCCCGTGCTCGTGGACGCCGGCCACCCGGCCCGCGCGCGTCACGCCTCGGCCCTCGTCCAGTGCCCCGACTTGCCGCCCGTCTTCTCCTCCACCCGCACGTCGGAGATGACCGCGCCCTTGTCGACCGCCTTCACCATGTCGACGACGGTCAGGGCCGCCACCGAGACCGCCGTGAGGGCCTCCATCTCGACGCCCGTGCGGTCCGTGGTCTTCACCGTCGCCAGGATCTCGACCGCGTCGTCCGTGACCGCCAGGTCCAGGGTGACGCCCGAGACGGCCAGCGGGTGGCAGAGCGGGATCAGGTCCGGGGTCTTCTTCGCGCCCATGATCCCGGCGATCCGGGCGGTGGCGAGCGCGTCGCCCTTCGGGACGCCCTCGCCGCGCAGCAGCTCGATCACGCGCGGCGACACGAGCACCCGCCCGCTGGCGCGGGCGGTGCGGGACGTGACGTCCTTCGCCGATACGTCGACCATGCGGGCCGCGCCCGCCTCGTCGATGTGGGTGAGACCTTGCTGCGTGCTCATGGCCGTGACACTCCCGGTCGCTGTGTGGGACGACACCGTACCCCCAGCGTCGCCCCCTCAGCCGAGGAGGACCACTTCCAGCTCGGTGCCCGGGTCCACGCTCTCCGTCTCCTCCGGGACCACGAGCAGGCAGTCCGCGTGCGCGAGGGCCGCGATCAGGTGGGAGCCCTGGCCGCCCACGGGGGTGACGGTGCCCGCCTCCGGGTCGTAGGTGCCGCGCAGGAACTGGCGGCGGCCGGCCGGGGACGAGAGGGACTTCTCGGCGGTGAGGAGCGCCCGGACCCGGGGCCTGTGCAGGTCCTTCACGCCCATCAGTGCGCGGATCGCGGGGCGCACGAACAGCTCGAAGGAGACGTACGAGGAGACCGGGTTCCCCGGCAGGGCGAGCAGCGGGATCTGCTCGGCGCCGATCGCGCCGAAGCCCTGCGGCTTGCCCGGCTGCATCGCCAGCTTGCGGAAGTCGACCTGCCCGTCGGCGGTCAGCGCCTCCTTCACCACGTCGTACGCGCCGACGCTCACCCCGCCGGTGGTGACGATCAGGTCGGCCCGGATGAGCTGGTCCTCGATGGTGGCGCGCAGCGACTCCGCGTCGTCGGCGACGGCCCCGACCCGGTAGGCCAGGGCGCCGGCGTCCCGGGCGGCGGCGGCGAGCGCGAAGCTGTTGGAGTCGTGGATCTGGCCCTCGCCCAGCGGCTCCCCGGGCTGCACGAGCTCGCTGCCGGTGGAGAGGACGACCACGCGGGGGCGGGGGCGGACCTGCACGGTGCCCCGGCCGATCGCGGCGAGCAGGCCGATCTGCGGCGGCCCCAGGACCGTGCCCGCCGCGAGGGCCAGCTCCCCGGCCCGTACGTCGCTGCCGGCCCTGCGGACGTGCGCGCCGGCCGCGGCGGAGCGGTGGACCCGGACCTCGCCCTCGGCGCCCTCGGGGGCGGTGCTCGCGGCGGTCATGCCGGTGGCCGCGCCCCCGCCCGTACCGCCGTCGGTCCACTCGACGGGGACGACGGCCTCGGCGCCGGGCGGCAGCGGGGCGCCGGTCATGATCCGGGCGGCCTGGCCGGGTCCGACCTCGGGCAGGCCGCCGGCGCCCGCGGCGACGTCGCCGATGACGGTGAGGACGGCCGGGAACTCCTCGGTGGCCCCGGCGACATCGGCGACCCGGACCGCGTACCCGTCCATGGAGCTGTTGTCGAAGGGGGGCAGCGCGACCGGCACCGTCACGTCCTCGACGAGGACACAGCCCTGGGCGTCGAGGAGTTGCAGCTCGATCGGTTCGAGCGGGGAGACCGTGGCGAGGATGTCGGCGAGGTGCTCGTCGACCGACCACAGGCCGCGGGCCGGGCCCGCGCAGGGGTCCGCCGCGCCGTCCTGATGGTCGTGGCCGTGTGCCGCGCTGCTGCTCAAGGTGCTACATCTCCTCGCTGACGTATCTCCGGAGCCAGGCCCGGAAGTCCGGTCCCAGATCTTCACGTTCGCACGCGAGTCTGACAATGGCACGCAGATAGTCCCCGCGGTCGCCGGTGTCATAGCGGCGCCCCTTGAACACGACACCGTGCACCGGGCCGCCGATCTTCTCGTCGCAGGCGAGTTTCTGCAGGGCGTCGGTCAGCTGGATCTCGCCGCCGCGGCCCGGCTCGGTCTCCCGCAGGGTGTCGAAAACGGCAGGATCCAGGACGTAACGTCCGATGATCGCGTAGTTGCTGGGCGCCTCGCCCGGATCCGGCTTCTCGACCAGGTCCGTCACCTTGACCACGTCCGAGTCGCCGGTCGGCTCGACCGCCGCGCAGCCGTAGAGGTGGATCTGCGAGGGCTCGACCTCCATCAGGGCGATGACGCTGCCGCCCTCCCGCTCCTGCACGTCCACCATCCGCGCGAGCAGCGGGTCGCGCGGGTCGATCAGGTCGTCGCCGAGGAGCACCGCGAAGGGCTGGTCGCCGACGTGCGGGGCGGCGCAGAGCACGGCGTGGCCGAGGCCGCGCGGGGCGCCCTGGCGGACGTAGTGCATGGTGGCGAGGTCGCTGGACTCCTGGACCTTGGAGAGGCGCTCCTCGTCGCCCTTGCGGAGCAGGGCCTCCTCCAGCTCGTAGTTCCGGTCGAAGTGGTCCTCCAGGGGCCGCTTGTTCCGGCCGGTGATCATCAGGACGTCGGAGAGGCCGGCCGCGACGGCCTCCTCGACGACGTACTGGATGGCCGGCTTGTCGACGACCGGCAGCATCTCCTTCGGGGTCGCCTTGGTCGCCGGCAGGAAGCGGGTGCCGAGACCGGCGGCGGGGATGACAGCCTTGCTGATCCGACCGAGCCTGGGGAACGACTGATTCATGCGGTGCACCTTAGCCGTTCGTAATGAGAGGAAGATGTGGCTTCGGTTAACTTCCTTCACATAAAGACACTTACAAGAATTTCGTACTTGCACATGAGGCCACGATGACACCTGAGATGTCCGAAAAGACCCTGCTGCGCAGTCGACTTCTGGGCGCCCGGGCCGCCCTGGCCCCCGTCGTCCTCGAGGACGCCGCCGAATCCCTCGCCCGGCACGGACTGGAGCTGGCCGAGCTCTCCGGGGCGGCCACCGTCGCCGCCTATGTGTCCGTCGGCCGCGAACCGGGCACGCGCGCGCTGCTCGACGCCCTCCACGCGCGCGGGGTGCGGGTCCTGCTCCCGGTCCTGCTGCCCGACAACGACCTCGACTGGGCGGCGTACGAGGGGCCCGAGGCCCTGGTGAAGGCCGGGCGCGGCCTCCTGGAGCCGACCGGCCCGCGGCTCGGCCCCGACGCGGTGTGCACCGCCGACACCGTCCTGCTGCCGGGCCTCGCGGTCGACGGGCGCGGGATGCGGCTCGGGCGGGGCGGCGGCTCGTACGACCGGGTCCTCGCCCGGCTCGCACGCGCGGGCGTGGATCCGGCCCTGGTGGTGCTCCTCTACGCGGACGAGGTGGTCGCCCGGGTCCCGGAGGAACCGCACGACCACCCCGTTCAGGCGGTGGTGACCCCGGAGGGGGTCACCCGATTCACGGCTTCAGCGTGAGGGTGTCCTTCGCCGTCGCGTCGACCGCCGCCTTGCCGTAGGCCCAGTCGTACAGCTCGCCCTTCGCCCAGGTGTCCGTCTGGTCGGTGTAGTTCGAGTGGAAGGCGTGCCCGGAGGCGCCGGTCAGGTTGACCCACCGGGACTTGTCCCAGTCGCCGACGTTCACGACCATCCGCATCGACGGCACCCAGATGACCTCGTAGCCGCCGGCCGCGTTCCAGCCGGTGGCGTCGACGGCCGCCTCGCCGCCGCCCAGGTTCCACGGGCCGCGGTTGAGGAGCTGCTGCACGACGCCGGGGCCCGCGGTGCCGAGGGTCTGGTTCTTCAGGGTCAGCTGGTGCAGCCGGCCCCAGCTCCAGGTGGAGACGTCCTTGCCGAGCTTGGCGGTCAGCTCCCAGCGGGCGTCCTTCATGGCGCGGGCGAGCAGCTGGTCACGGGTCTCGGTGGGCGGGTCCAGGCGGTCGCCCGGGGTCTTCCACCACTCGTTCTTCTCCTGCTTGAGGAGCGGGCGGACCACCTCGTACCAGCGGTCGCCGCCGTCCGGCTGCGCCGAGTCGGGGTCGCGCTGGCCGCACTCGCGGACGAGCTTGTTCTGCTCGTCGACCGGGCCGGTGGCGTCGGCCGGGCGGACGCTGATGCAGTCGCCCTCGGCGCGCAGTTCCTTGGGCAGCTTGTTCCCGAAGGCGAGCTTGAGGACGTTGCGCCAGACCGCGTTGAAGTAGGCGGCCGCGGCCGAGTCGGGCTCCTGGGTGTAGTCCCAGCCCTCGAGGAGCTTCTGCGCCTCGCGGACCTGCGGGTCGGAGATGTCGATCTTCAGCAGCAGCGGGTTGAGCAGGGTCGCGATCTCGCTGCGGTTGTCGGTCTGCATGGTCCGCATGTCGTCCGGCGAGATCTTGCCGCCGTCCTTGGTCTTCGACTCGATGAGGTCGTTGATCCGCTGGCTGCGCGAGCCGTAGCCCCAGTCCTTGGTGAGCAGGTCGGGGTAGGTCTTCTGGTCGATCACGGCCTGGTTGGCGGTGACGATGTAGCCGCGGTCGGGGTTGTACTCGTAGGGCAGCTTCTCGAAGGGGATGTAGCCCTTCCACCGGTACGAGGAGTCCCAGCCGGGCGCGGGCAGGGTGCCGTCGCCCTTGGTCCGCTGCGGGATCTTGCCCGGGGACTGGTAGCCGATGTTGCCCTCGGTGTCGGCGTAGATCAGGTTCTGGGACGGGACCTCGAAGTTCTTCGCGGCGGCCCGGAAGGTGGTGAAGTCCTTGGCGCGGTCGATCGCGAAGATCGCGTCCATCGAGTGGCCGGGCTGCAGGGCGGTCCACTGCAGGGAGACGCCGTAGCCGGTGCCGCGGTCGGGGGCGGAGTTCCCGACGGGGGCCTTCTGGCCGACCTTCTCCAGCTCGGAGGAGCGGTCGGAGACGAGCGGGCCGCGGTCGGTCGAACGGACCGTGATCTTGCGGTCGGTGCCGCCGGCGACCTTGATGGTCTCCTCGCGGCTCTTGAAGGCCTTGACCTTGCCGTCGACGAGGTAGCCGTCGGGGCCGATCTTCTCCAGGTAGAGGTCGGTCACGTCGGCGCCGAGGTTGGTGAGGCCCCAGGCGATCTTGTCGTTGTGGCCGATGATCACGCCGGGCATGCCGGAGAAGGTGTAGCCGGCGACGTCGTAGCGGCAGGTGGCCGAGACCGAGCGGCAGTGCAGGCCCATCTGGTACCAGAGGGACGGCAGCTGGGGCGCGAGGTGCGGGTCGTTGGCGAGCAGCGGCTTGCCGGAGGTCGTGTACTTCCCGGCGACGACCCAGGAGTTCGAGCCGATGCCGTTGCCGTTCGGGCCGAGCAGGGCGGGGACGGTGTCGAGGACCTCGGACAGGGCGCCGAGCTGGGAGGCCACGCCGCCGCTCGAACCGCCCGGCCCCGTGCCGGGGGTGTCCCCGGTGGACGTGCCGTCGCCCTCGGTCGCGTCGGCCTTCGGGTCGAACTTCCCGGTGGACCCGTCGACGGCGCCCTTGTCCAGGATCGGCTGGTGGAGCGCGTACGGGTACTCCGGGTAGAGCTGCTTGATCTGCTTCGCGCTCAGCCGGCTGGTCATCAGCGAGCGGTCGATCTCGTCCTGCATGTTGCCGCGCAGGTCCCAGGCCATCGCCTTGAGCCAGGCCACCGAGTCGACCGGGGTCCACGGCTCGATCGTGTAGTCGTTGGTGAGGGCGAGCGCCGCGTACTCGACGGAGACGTCCTTCGGCGCGCGGTCCTTCAGATAGGCGTTGACGCCCTCCGCGTACGCCTGGAGGTACTTCTTCGTCTCCGGCGACAGGACCGTGTCGTACTCCTGCTGCGCGACCCGGCGCCAGCCGAGGGTGCGCAGGAAGGCGTCGGTGTCGACCTGGCTCTCGCCGAACATCTCGGAGAGCCGGCCCGCGGTCACGTGCCGGCGGACGTCCATCTCGTAGAACCGGTCCTGCGCCTGGACGTAGCCCTGGGCGCGGAAGAGGTCCGTCTCGTTGTCGGCGTAGATCTGCGGGACGCCGTTCGCGTCCCGCTTCACCTCGACGTCGGCGGAGAGCTTGTCGAGGCGGATCTCGCCGGTCGTCTGCGGGAACGAGGCCCGGACGGTGCTGACTCCCCAGTACCCGCCGAAGCCGATGCCCGCGACCAGTGCGAGGACCAGGACGACGAGGATCAGGCGGGCGCGCCGCCCTTTCTTCTTGGCGGTCTTCTTGCCGGGGGGCGCGGTCGTGTTGGAGGGCATCGCTGTCCTTCGAGGGGCAGGGTGGTCCTGGAGTACGGGAGCAACCTTAGGCGCAGCGTCCGGGCGGCCCGGACGCGGTGTCAGGAAGAGAACCGTACTGATGAGCGAGGAGAGGCAAAGGGGGCGTCAAGAAACCGTTAAAGATTAGGTAAGGTAACGAAGTACCCGGCCGCTGGAGGAACGATCCAGCCGCACGTGAGGGGAAGGAACGGCCACTGACTGTCCACCAGCTCAACGAACTCCTGCTCGTCTGCTCCCTCGTCCTGCTCGTGGCCGTCGCCGCCGTGCGGATCTCCTCCCGGAGCGGGCTCCCCAGCCTCCTGCTCTACCTGGGCATCGGCGTCGCCATCGGACAGGACGGCATCGGCAACGTCGCCTTCGACAACGCCGAACTCACGCAGGTCATCGGCTACGCCGCCCTCGTCGTGATCCTCGCCGAGGGTGGTCTCGGCACGAAGTGGAAGGAGATCAAGCCGGCGCTGCCCGCCGCGGTCGTCCTCTCCACCGTCGGCGTCGCCGTCAGCGTCGGCATCACCGCCGCCGGCGCCCACTACCTCGTCGGTCTCGACTGGCGGCAGGCCCTGATCATCGGCGCCGTCGTCTCCTCCACCGACGCCGCAGCGGTCTTCTCCGTACTGCGCAAGGTGCCCCTGCCCTCACGGGTCACCGGCGTCCTGGAGGCCGAGTCCGGCTTCAACGACGCCCCCGTCGTCATCCTCGTCGTCGCCTTCTCCACGGCCGGACCGGTCGACCACTGGTACCTGCTCATCGCCGAGATCGCCCTCGAACTCGCCATCGGCGTCGCCGTCGGCCTCGCCGTCGGCTTCATCGGCGCCTACGGCCTCAAGCACATCGCCCTGCCCGCCTCCGGCCTGTACCCCATCGCCGTCATGGCCATCGCCGTCGTCGCGTACGCCGCCGGCGCCATGGCCCACGGCTCCGGCTTCCTCGCCGTCTACCTGGCCTCGATGGTCCTCGGCAACGCCAAGCTGCCGCACGCGCCCGCGAACCGCGGCTTCGCCGAGGGACTCGGCTGGATCGCCCAGATCGGCATGTTCGTCCTGCTCGGCCTGCTCGTCACCCCGCACGAGCTCGGCCACGACTTCTGGCCCGCCGTCGTCATCGGCCTCGTCCTGACCGTGGTCGCACGGCCCATGGAGGTCCTGATCAGCCTGCTGCCCTTCCGGATCCCCTGGCAGGAGCAGGCGCTGATGTCCTGGGCCGGCCTGCGCGGAGCCGTCCCCATCATCCTCGCCACCATCCCGATGGTGTCGAAGATCGAGGGCAGCGAGCGGATCTTCAACATCGTCTTCGTCCTCGTCGTCGTCTACACCCTCGTCCAGGGCCCGACGCTGCCCTGGCTGGCGAAGGCCCTCAAGCTGGGCGACCCCACCGGGACCGCCGACCTCGGCGTCGAGTCCGCACCCCTGGAGCGGCTGCGCGGACACCTGCTCTCCGTCGCCATCCCCGAGAGCTCCCGGATGCACGGCGTCGAGGTCGCCGAGCTGCGCCTCCCCGCCGGAGCCGCCGTCACCCTCGTCGTACGGGAGGACGCCAGCTTCGTACCGGGACCCGCGACCGTCCTGCGGCACGGCGACGAACTCCTCGTCGTCGCCACCGACCCCGTACGGGACGCCACCGAGCGCCGGCTGCGGGCCGTCGGACAGGGCGGCAAGCTCGCCGGCTGGCTCGGCACCGGGGGCGCGACGGCGGCCTCGCAACCGGCCCCCACGGGGCGCCTGCACCTTCCGGGCAGCGACCGGCGCAAGAAAACTTCCGGTTAATCGCAGGCATTATTTCGGGGGTGGGAGCGTTTTCCCAGGCGGGAAGACGCTCTTCCCTGTACCATGAAGGCACACCTGATCGAACCAACTCTGCCTGACGCAGAGCTGGCGCGACCGTATGGCGGCCGTGGCGCCCCTCCGCAGTGGGGCCGGCCCGGTATCTACCGCAGTAACGCGCATGAGGACAGCTCTCGGCGACACCCGCACCACCGTGCGGAGGCGCGCTACCAGGCGGCAGAAAGGCAAGGACCGTGGAGTCCACGGTCATCACGGACAAGCGGCCCGGCTACGGGCAGCTGCTGCGCACACCCGGTGCACTGTCCTTCCTTCTCCCGGGCTTCGCCGCCCGGCAGCCGTTCGCGATGCTGACGATCGGCATCGTCCTGCTCGTCCAGCACACCACCGGCTCCTTCGGCAGCGCCGGCGCGGTCGCGGCCGTCACCGGCGTCTCCATGGCGCTGTTCGCCCCGCAGAGCGGCAAGCTCGCCGACCGCTTCGGCCAGCGCGCCGTCCTGATCCCCGGCGTCCTCGTCCACACCGCGTCCGTCTCGCTGCTCGTCGCGCTCGCCCTGGCCGGCGCCCCGCTCTGGGCGCTGTTCCTGGCCGCCGTCCCCTCCGGTGCCTCCGTGCCCCAGGTCGGGCCGATGGTCCGGGCCCGCTGGGCCGCCAAGCTTGGGGGTACCTCCCAGGCCGAAGGCTCTGGGGGAGGCTCCCCGCTGATGCCGACGGCCGCCGCCTTCGAATCCGTCACGGACGAGTTCACCTTCGTCGTCGGCCCCGTCCTCGCCACCGCCCTGTGCACCGGCGTCCACCCGGCCGCGGGTCTGATCGCCGAGGCCGCCCTCACCCTCGTCGGCGGCCTGTTCTTCGCCGCGCAGCGCGCCACCCAGCCCGCGTACGGGATGTCCGCGGCCACCGCCGTCGAACCCCACCGCTCGGCGCTCTCCGTCCCCGGCGTCCGCGTCCTGATCGTCGCCTTCCTCGGCATCGGCTCCGTCTTCGGCGGCATGCAGGTCTCCCTCACCGCCTTCACCGAGGAGATCGGCAACCCCGGCGCCAACGGCCTGCTGTACGGGATCTTCGCCGCCGGCAACATGCTCGCGGGCATCGCCATGGGCGCCGTCGCCTGGAAGAGCGGCCCCCTCCGCCGCATGATCACGGGCTACGCCGGCCTCACCGTCGCCGCCTCCCTGCTGTGGACCACGCACTCGGTGCTGCTCCTCGGCGCCCTGGGCCTGGTCGTCGGCCTGTGCATCGCCCCCGCCCTGATCGCCGGCTACACCATCGTCGAGACCCTGATCCCGGCCTCGGCCCGTACCGAGGCCTTCACCTGGCTCACCGGCGCCGTCGCGCTCGGCCAGGCCGCGGCCGTCACGGTCGCCGGCCGCCTCGCCGACGCCCACGGCGCGAGCACCGGATTCCTGGTGCCGATGGCGGGCACCGCCCTCGCCCTGGCCACGCTGCTCGCCCTGCGCTCGCGGCTGAAGCCGCGCGAGGCGAGCCGGGTCGCGGCACGTGGTATCGGTCACCGCGTGCCGGTGACGGTGGACTGATCCCCCGGAATACGTCAGTATGGATCGTCGTTAGCACTCGATGAGTGTGAGTGCCAGGAGGAAGTCAAGTGCCGACCTACCAGTACCAGTGCACCGAGTGCGGCGAAGGCCTCGAGGCGGTGCAGAAGTTCACGGATGACGCCCTGACCGTGTGCCCCAGCTGCCAGGGACGCCTGAAGAAGGTGTTCTCGGCCGTCGGCATCGTCTTCAAGGGCTCCGGCTTCTACCGGAACGACAGCCGCGGCTCGTCGTCCAGCAGCTCGCCGGCCTCGTCGAAGTCCTCGTCGTCCTCGTCGTCGTCCGCTTCGTCGTCCTCCTCGGACTCGAAGCCGGCCGCGTCGACCGCTCCCGCCTCCTCGACGTCCTCGTCGAGCACCGGAAGCTCGGCCGCCTGATCTTTCCCCGAGGGCCCCGTCGCCGTGTTGCGACGGGGCTTTCGGCGTTTCCGGGGAGGCCGTCTGTTTCCGCAGGGGGCCGCTTAGGGTGAACGCCATGGCCAACCATGACGTGTACGCGGACATCGGCGTGATCGGCGGCTCCGGCTTCTACTCGTTCCTGGAGGACGTCACCGAGGTGTCCGTCGACACCCCCTACGGCAGCCCCAGCGACTCCCTCTTCCTCGGCTCCATCGCCGGACGGCAGGTCGCCTTCCTCCCCCGGCACGGTCGCGGCCACACCGTCCCGCCGCACCGGATCAACTACCGCGCCAACCTCTGGGCGCTGCGCTCCGTGGGCGTGCGGCAGGTCCTCGGGCCCTGCGCCGTCGGCGGACTGCGCGAGGAGTACGGGCCCGGCACGCTCGTCGTGCCCGACCAGCTCGTCGACCGCACGAAGAGCCGGGCGCAGACCTACTTCGACGGCGAGCGGCGGGCCGACGGGGCCCTGCCGAACGTCGTCCACGTGACCTTCGCCGACCCCTACTGCCCCGACGGACGGCGGGTCGCGGTCAAGGCCGCCCGGGGCCGCGGCTGGGAGCCCGTCGACGGCGGCACCATGGTCGTCGTCGAAGGCCCCCGCTTCTCCACCCGCGCCGAGTCCCGCTGGCACGCCGCCGCCGGCTGGTCGGTCGTCGGCATGACCGGGCACCCCGAGGCCGTCCTCGCCCGCGAGCTGGGCCTCTGCTACACCTCGCTCGCGCTCGTCACCGACCTGGACGCGGGCGCCGAGACCGGCGAGGGCGTCTCCCACACCGAGGTGCTGCGGGTGTTCGGCGAGAACGTGGGCCGGCTGCGGGAGGTCCTCTTCGACGCCGTGGGGGCCCTGCCGGCGACGGTGGACCGGGACTGCCTGTGCACGAACGCGCACGACGGCTGGGACCTGGGGATCGAGCTGCCGTAAACCACCCGCGGGTGTGGGCGAGTTGTCCACAGACCCGAGGTGATCCCCAGGCCGGAGCGGGGTGGGAACGGAGTCGGGAGAGTGGGGGCGTTCTCGTTTCGCTCCTACCGGACAGGCGGCACCACCCATGACGACGACCCTCACCTCCTCCGTCCCCGCGCCCTGCACGGTGCCGGCCTTCGAACCGCTACGGGCGCGGGGCGCCCGGCACCGGCTGCGCAGGGCCCTGCGGCGGGGGCGGCGCGGTCCGGCGCTGCTCCTGGCGCTGACGGCGGCCGCGCTGGCCGTCGCGAACACGGGCGCGGCTCCGGCCGCTCCCCCTGCGCCGGCGCCCGCCCGCGCGCGGCCGCCCGCCGCCGTGCCCCTGGTGTCCGCGCCGGTACGGATCGCCGACGCCGCGACCGTACGGCTGCTGAGGCCCGGTGACCGGGTCGACGTGATCGCCGCCGCGCCCAACTCGCCGCTGGGCGGGGCGGGAGAGGCCCGGGTGGTCGCGACGGGCGCCCGAGTGGCCGAAGTCCCAGGGCCGGGCGAGACTCGTTCGGACGGAGGGGCGCTGATCGTCCTGTCCGTGCCGCGGTCGACGGCGACGGCGCTGGCAGGTGCCGGTGTCACGTCCCAACTGGCGGTGACGGTGTGCTGATTCGCACTGACTCGCTGTCAAGTCACCGTCCCGTGTGTACGGATTGGACGGCTCTGCGCCGTTCACGGCCTAATGGCACCGCACGCAGCGGTACACGTGACTTCACACGCGACGAAAGGCACCTCGGTGGCCGAGAAGAAGGAAAGTCTGCTGGGAGGCTTCAAGGCCTTCCTGATGCGGGGCAACGTGATCGACCTGGCGGTGGCCGTCGTCATCGGTGCCGCCTTCACGAACATCGTGAACTCGGTGGTCAAGGGCATCATCAACCCGATCGTCGGCGCCTTCGGCACGAAGGACCTGGAGGGCTACTCGTCCTGCCTCAAGGGCACCTGCGTGGTGGTCAACGGCGAGGTCCAGGGCATCCAGATCCAGTGGGGCCTGGTCCTCAGCGCGGTGCTGAGCTTCGTGATCACCGCGGCCGTCGTCTACTTCCTCATGGTCCTGCCGATGGCCAAGATCCTCGCCAAGCGCGCCGCGCAGGAGAAGGCGAAGGAGGGCGTCGAGGAGGTCATGGAGATCAGCGAGCTGGAGGTCCTCAAGGAGATCCGCGACCACCTGGTCGCCCAGCGCATCCCGGCCGTGAACAACACGCACCCGGGCAGCGGGGTCGCCGGCAGTGGCAGCGCCGGGGCGCACTCCACCTCCTGACCGGCGCGGCACGCCGGGTTCAGAGGTGGTGCGGCGGCTTCTCGTCGAGGAAGCGCGCGAGGTCGCCGGCGCTGCCGCCGGCCGGAGGCCGCTCACCCCACCCGCGGTCCGTGTCGTCCGCGGATTGCTGGTCCAGCGGATCGTCGAAGACGAGTACCGGCTTGGGAGTGTTCTCGGGACTGGGCGTCCTGCCGGGCTGCTTCGCGTCTCGCGGTCCGTGGGCGGGGGCGGTGCTCATTCATCCAGACTACGCCCGCTCACCCGCCCCGGACCCCCCTGATCAGCGGTCCTTCGGATCGATCAGCCAGAGTCCGAGGACCACGAGGAACGACAGGACGAGGAAGCCCGCGCCCCACCAGGCGGTTCCGGTGTCGCCCGTCATCCACTCGTCCACGACGATCGTCAGGCCCCACAGCTGGCCGATGACCACCGTGAGCGCCAGGGCGAGGCGGGCCGAGAGCTTGGAGGAGCGTTCCGGCTCCTGCTCCGTGCCGGCCCCGGGACCGGGCCCGGTGTGCCGGATCCGGGGATCGCCGTACCCGCTGGTGGGCCGGATCTGCGGGTACCGCTCGCGCACGGGCCGATTGAGCCGGGGCTGCGCACTGCCGGGGGTGTACGAGGGACGCGGGGGTACGGCGGGGGCGGCGGAGGACCCGGGCGCGGCGGGCGCGGCGGAGGCCGTGGGGGACCCGGGCGCGGCGGGTGCTCCGGCTGCCGCGGGGGGTACGGAGGCCCCTGGTGTTCCGGGTGCCCCGGCGGATGCGGGGGCCGCGGGCCCCCCGGGTGCTGCCGGTGTCGCGGGCGTCCCGGCGGCCGTGGGGCGTGGGGCCTCGGGGTCCCTCGGGAACGGGCTCTCGGTCATGTCCGCTCGCTCCTCTCGGCCGGCTTCGGGCCGGCACCCGCCGGGGTGCGGGCGGGATCGGCCTGCCTGTCGGCGGGCGCGCCCGCGCCGAAGCCCGGGCAGCCCGGGCGGTCGTCGCCCTGCTGGCGGCAGAAGCCCTCGACGAGGCTCTCGCCCGAGCGGGCCGTGCCGACGGCCCAGACGCTGCCGTCGACCTCCTCGACGAGGATCACCTTCGGCAGGCCCCGTGGCGGCGGGCCCGCGGTGACCTCTCCCGTGCGGGCGTCGAAGACGCCCTCGTGGCAGGGGCAGTACAGCTCGCCCTCGCTCCCCCGGTCCCTGCGCCAGAGCACGGCGCAGGCGAGGTGGGTGCAGACCGCGGAGTAGCCGGCGAGGGTGCCGTCCTCCATGCGGACGGCGATCGCCCGGTCCTCCTCGCCGGGGTAGCGGAAGGCGAGGGACTCCCCCGGTTCGATCCGGTCGGCGATCCGCTTGGGCTCGGGGGCGCCCTCGCTGTCGCCGTGCCGGTGGAGGATGCCGGAGGCGACGGCGATGCCCCCGACGGCGAGGCCGCCGGAGACGGTGGCGACGATCCGCAGGTAGTCGCGGCGGGTGGTGAGGGAGTCGGCGGCGATCCGGTCGTGGAGCGCTTCCTGGGCCGCGTCGGTCCGGGCGTCCGGAGCGGGCGGCTGGGGGTCGGTGACGCTCAACGGACATCCCTTCCATTGATCTCGACGACGGGGAGGCCGCCGGGCACCGGCCACTGGACCTTGTCGGCGGGGACGACCATCGCCACACCGGTGGAGACGGTGGTGCTGCCGAAGGTGAAGGAGTCGGCGACCTGGACGCCGGGGCGTTCGGCGCGGAGCTCGTCGAGGGTTCCGTAGAAGAGGGCGCCGGTGGGGCAGACGGTGGCGCACATGGGGGCGAGGCCGTAGGCGGTGCGGTCGTAGCAGAGGTTGCACTTCATCTGCAGCTTCGCCTGGAGGTCGATCTTGGGGACGCCGAAGGGGCAGGCGTTGACGCAGTTGGCGCAGCCGATGCAGCGGGTGGTGTCGGCCTGCTGCACGACGCCGTCGGCGGTGACGAGGATCGCGTCGGCGGGGCAGACCTCGGCACAGGGGGCGACGGGGTCCTCGCAGTGCATGCAGACGGTGGGGAGGGAGGCGACGGAGCGGCCCTCGTCGGGGTAGTCGAGGTGGATCATCGACTTCCCGCGGTGCGAGTCGCATTCGCGGCAGGCGGAGACGCAGGCCTGGCAGCCGATGCAGCGGCCCGGGTCGATGAAGATCGTGCGGCCCATCATGTGCGGGTCAGCTCCTCTCCGCGGTGCCGCGGCCCTGGGGTGAGGTGGGGGGCAGCGGGTCGGTGCGGGAGACCTGGGTCTCCGGGTAGGCCTGGTGTCCGGGGGCGGTGGGCGGGGCGGGGACCTCGTCGATGCGGTCGGCGGCCTCGATGCGGGCGGCGCACACCTTGTACTCGGGGATCTTGGAGCGCGGGTCGAGGGCGTCGATGGTGAGGGCGTTCGCCGCCGTCGGGACGGGCCAGTGGTAGGGCACGAAGACGGTGTCGGGGCGGATGGCCTCGGTGACGAGTGCGGGGAAGACCTCGCTGCCGCGGCGGGTGACGACGCGGACGGGGTCGCCGTTGCGGAAGCCGTGCGAGGGGTGGACCTCGACCCAGGGACGGGGGGTCTGTTCGACGAGGGCGCCCAGGCGGCGGGTCTGGTTGCCGGAGAGGAAGTGGGCGACGGTGCGGCCGGTGGTGAGCGAGAGGGGGTACTCCTCGCTGTACGGGTCCATGGGCGGGTGCCATTCGACGACCTGCAGGTGGATCTTGCCGTCGGGGTGGTAGGTGCGGCCGTCCTCGAAGAGGCGGGGGGTGCCGGGGTGCTCGGTGGTGGGGCAGGGCCAGGCGATGCCGCCGGTCTCCTCCAGGCGCTCGTACGTGATGCCGTAGTAGTCGTTGACGGTGCCGGCGGAGGCGGTGCGGAGCTCCTCGAAGACGGAGCGGGAGTCGGGGAAGGCGAACTTGTCCCCGGCGCCGAGCCGCTTCGCCAGCTCGCAGATGACCCAGGTGTCGGTGCGGACGCCGGCCGGGGGTTCCTGGGCCTTGTTGTGCTTGACGACCCGGGCCTCGGCGTTGGCCATGACGCCCTCGTCCTCGGCCCACACGGTGACGGGGAAGACCACGTGCGCGTTGGCCGCGGTCTCGGAGAGGAAGAAGTCGAACTGGGCGTGGAACTCGAGGGTGTCGTAGCCGTCCTTGACGGTGGCGTAGTTCGGGAGGGAGACGAAGGGGTTGTTGCAGATGCCGACGAGACCGCGGATCTCCTTGCGCTGCATCTGCCAGACCATCTCCATCATGGAGGTGCCGGCGGGCGGGAGTTCGGCCTCGTCGATGCCCCAGATCTCGCAGATCTGGCGGCGGTGCTCGGGGTTGGTGATGGAGCGGCCGCCGGGGAGGAGGTCGGACTTCTGGCCGTGCTCGCGGCCGCCCTGGCCGTTGCCCTGGCCGGTGATGGTGCCGTAGCCGGCGCCGGGCCTGCCGATGTTCCCGGTGGCGACGCACAGGTTGATGATCGAGAGGCAGTTCTCGACGCCCTGGGAGTGGTGCTCGACGCCGCGGGCGTGCCAGGCCATGGCCTTGCCGGCGCCGGCGAACATGCGGGCGACCTGGACGATCTGCTGCTCGGGGACGCCGCAGATCTCGGCGGCGCGGGCGGGCGGGTAGTCGGCGACGGTCTTCTTCACCTCGTCCCAGCCGGTGGTGTGGGCGGCGAGGTAGGCCTCGTCGGTGAGGCCTTCCGCGACGACGACGTGGAGGACGGCGTTGAAGAAGGCGGAGTCGGTGCCGGGCTTGAGGGCGACGTGGACGTCGGCGGTGCGGGCGATCGCGGTCTCGCGGGGGTCGACCACGATGAGGGTGGCGCCCCGGTCACGGGCTCCCCAGAGGTACTGGGTCATGACGGGGAAGCATTCGCCGACGTTGGAGCCGGCGATGAGGAGGCAGTCGGTGAGGAGGATGTCGGAGAAGGGGTTGCCGGCGCGGTCGATGCCGAAGGCGAGCTTGTTGGCTCCGGCGGCGGAGACCATGCAGAGCCGGCCGTTGTAGTCGACGTGCCGGGACTTGAGGGCGACGCGGGCGAACTTGCCGACGAGGTAGGTCTTCTCGGAGAAGAGGCTGGCGCCGCCGAGGAGCCCGAAGGAGTCGTTGCCGTACTCGCCCTGGATGCGGCGGATCTCGGCGACGGTGAAGTCGAGGGCCTCCTCCCAGCTGACCTCGCGGAACTCCTCGTCGCGATTGCGGCGCATGAGGGGCGCGGTGAGCCGGTCGGGGTGGTTGACCTGCTGGTAGGCGTTGATGCCCTTGGGGCAGAGCCGCATCCGGTTGATGTCGTGGTTGCGGGGCTCGACGCCGAAGACCTTGCCGTGGTGGTCGACGCGGAGGTACATGCCGCACTGGACGCCGCAGAAGCAGCAGTGGGTGGGGACGAGGGTCTCGCCGTTCTGGTCGGCGTGCCAGCGGTCGGCGGGGATGCCTCCGGCGTCGCGGAAGTTGCGGGTGCCGGGCGGGGCGAGCGAGGGGTCGAGCGGCAGCGGCCGGCCGGGGGTGGTCACGGGGTCCGTCGCGGTCACTTGAAGCCCTTCTTCACGTGGTCGAGGTAGGCGGTGCCGCGCAGGACGCGCTTGCAGCGGGGGCAGTACTCGGCCCACTCGTCGAAGCCGAGGTCGAGGTCGCGCATGGTGCCCTGGAGGTTCTCCACGTACGGGGCGGTGTCGATGGGCTCGTGGCAGCGGCGGCAGGTGAGGATCTCGTCCTCGTCCTTGCGGCGGGCCGTGTACTTGAACAGCTGCATGCCCACGGCGGCGGGCCGCTGGACGATGTGGAAGAACTTCCCGAAGGGGATGTAGATCAGGGTGAAGACGACGGACACCATGTGGAGGACGGCGAGGAACTCGTAGCCGCCGCCGTGCAGGAAGATCGACGAGAAGGTGAGCAGCAGGCCGGTCACCGAGATGACGATGAGGGCGATCAGCGGCACCAGGTCGTAGGCGAAGCGCTGGCCGGTGATGGCGCCGCGGTCCTTCATGCGGCGCCACAGGAAGTAGGAGGCGCCGGCGATGACGAGGACGGCGGCGATGTCGAGGCCGTGGAACATCAGCCAGCCGACGACGTTCAGCGAGTCGAAGCCGATGACCTTGAAGCCCCAGATCCGCATCTCGTAGCCGGGGCCCGAGCCGGTGGAGGAGGTGAAGGTGAACCAGCCCCAGGTGAGCGGGAAGGTGATCGCGGCGGCGAGCAGACAGCCCCAGAAGACGAGCTGGTGGGCGGCCCAGCGGGCGTGCGAGCGGGCGCCGAGGAACTTCTGGAAGCCGAGGTAGGTGGCGATCATCCTCGGGAGGGCGGTGGGCGCCTTGCGGAAGTTCGCGGCGGAGAAGAAGGAGCGCCAGCCCTGCCGGAAGAGACGGCGGGCGCCGGGTGCGGAGATCCAGACCGTGTAGCGGTAGGCGACGCCGAAGGCGAGGAAGACGGTGGCCACGGCGTACGGCAGGAGGGCCGAGTCGAAGTCGCGGAGCAGGCGGCTGCCGAAGACGATCGCGAGGATCAGCAGGACGGAGACGGCGGTCCCGGCGAGGGTGGCGCGGCGGCGCACGTCGGCGGGGGTCCGGGGCGCGGGGCGGTCGGCCGCCGGGAGGCCGGGGGCGGGGCCGTCGGCCGCCGGCGGGCCGGGCGCGGGGGCCGGGGCGGGGCCGGGTTCGGGGGTCGGCTCGGCTGTCTTCGGTGGCTCGGTCACGCGGCCACGGTAAAGCCGTATGTTCTGCTTGGTCCTGTTTTGTCTGCTGTGAGGGTGACGCCGGGGATGACGTGTCGGGGGGGGGACGTGCCGGGACGAGGCGTCGGGGGTGACGTGTGGTTCAGACGGCGTGCAGGCCGTGGGACTGGAACACCTCGCGGGCCGCGGCGACCTGCTCGGGGGCCGGGGACGGGGTGTCGTGCAGGGTGAACGGCTTGGCGAGTGCTTGCCACTTCGCTTCACCCAGCTTGTGGAAGGGCAGGATGTCCACGCGGGACACGTTGCCGAGGCCGGCGGCGAAAGCGGCCACACCCTCCACGTTGGCGGGGTCGTCGGTGAGTCCCGGGACGAGCACGAAGCGGACGTGGACCTCCTGGCCGAGGTCGGCGAGGCGCCGGGCGAAGTCCAGGGTCGGCTGCAGCGGCCGCCCGGTGACCTTCTTGTACGTGTCCGGGTCCCAGGACTTGATGTCGAGAAGCACCAGGTCGGTGTCGCGCAGCAGGGCGTCGGTGGCGCGCACGCCCAGGAAGCCCGAGGTGTCGAGGGCCGTGTGGAGGCCGAGCTCGTGCTTCATCCGGTGCAGGAGCTCGCCGGTGAAGACGGGCTGGAGAAGGGGTTCGCCGCCGGAGACGGTGGCCCCGCCGCCGGACGCGGAGATGAACCGGACGTACTTGGAGGCCTCGGCGATCACGGCGTCGGCGGAGGTGCTCCCCCAGCTACCGCTGGGAGGTACCCCCATGCCGTTGCGCATCCGCCAGGTGTCGGGGTTGTGGCAGTAGAGGCAGGTGAGGGGGCAGCCGGAGAGGAAGGTGACGAAGCGGGTGCCGGGGCCGTCGACGCCGGTCGACAGGTCCCACGAGTGGACCGAGCCCTCGGAAGGGCGCTGGGTGGCCGCGGCGGCCGGGGTGCTGGCCGGCGAGACGGCCGGGGCGGCGGGCCCGAGGGCGAGGCTGGTCATGGCGGGGCCTCCTTCGTGGAAGTGGGGGCGCGTCCCGGGGCCGGGGTGAGGGCCACCGGCCCCGGGCGCGGTCACGGGGCTACAGGGAGCCGTGGAAGGTGCGGTTCAGGACGTCCAGCTGCTGCTCGCGGGTGAGCCGGACGAAGTTGACCGCGTAGCCGGAGACCCGGATGGTCAGCTGCGGGTGGTTCTCCGGGTGCTCCATGGCGTCCTTCAGGACGTCGCGGTCGAGGACGTTGACGTTCATGTGGAAGCCGTCGCTGGCCACGTAGCCGTCGAGGACGCCCGCGAGGTTCCTGATCCGCTCCTCGGGGGTGCGGCCCAGGCCGTCGGGGGTGACGGTGTTGGTCAGCGAGATGCCGTCCTCGGCGTCCTCGTACGGAAGCTTGGCGACCGACAGGGCCGAGGCGACGTAGCCGTGGGTGTCACGGCCGTTCATCGGGTTGGCGCCCGGCGAGAAGGGCTCGCCGGCGCGGCGCCCGTCGGGGGTGTTGCCGGTCTTCTTGCCGTAGACGACGTTGGAGGTGATGGTCAGGACGGACTGGGTGTGTTCGGCGTTCCGGTAGGTGGGGTGCTTGCGGACCTTCCGCATGAACTCCTCGACCAGCCAGACCGCGATCTCGTCGACGCGCTCGTCGTTGTTGCCGTACGCGGGGTACTCGCCCTCGATGACGTAGTCGGTGGCGAGACCGGTCTCGTCCCGGACCGGGGTGACCCTGGCGTACTTCACGGCGGCGAGGGAGTCGGCGGCGACGGAGAGGCCGGCGATGCCGAAGGCCATGGTGCGGCGCACGTCACGGTCGTGGAGCGCCATCTCGATGCGCTCGTACGCGTACTTGTCGTGCATGTAGTGGATGACGTTCATGGCGTGCACGTAGACGCTCGCGAGCCACTCCATCTGCTCGTCGAACCTGGCCATGACCTCGTCGTAGTCGAGGACGTCCGCGGTGATGGCGCCGGTGGCGGGGCCGACCTGGTCGCCGGACTTCTCGTCGCGGCCGCCGTTGATCGCGTACAGGAGGGTCTTGGCGAGGTTCACCCGGGCGCCGAAGTACTGCATCTGCTTGCCGACGGGCATCGCGGAGACGCAGCAGGCGATGGCGGTGTCGTCGCCGAACCGGGGGCGCATCAGCTCGTCCGACTCGTACTGCACGGAGGAGGTGTCGATGGAGACCCGCGCGCAGAACTCCTTGAAGCCCTGCGGGAGCCGCGGCGACCAGAAGACGGTCATGTTCGGCTCGGGGGCCGGGCCGAGGTTGTAGAGGGTCTGGAGGTAGCGGAAGGAGGTCTTCGTGACCAGCGGGCGGCCGTCCTCGCCCATGCCGGCGATGGACTCGGTGACCCAGGTGGGGTCGCCGGAGAACAGCTCGTCGTACTCGGGCGTGCGCAGGAAGCGGACGATGCGGAGCTTGATGATGAAGTCGTCGACGAGCTCCTGCGCCCGCTCCTCGGTGAGGAGACCGGCCTCGATGTCGCGCTGGAGATAGACGTCGAGGAAGGTGGAGGTGCGGCCGAGCGACATCGCGGCGCCGTTCTGCTCCTTCACGGCGGCGAGGTAGGCGAAGTACAGCCACTGGATCGCCTCGTGGCCGGTGGCGGCTGGGCGCGAGATGTCGTGGCCGTAGGAGGCGGCCATCGTCTTCAGCTCGCCGAGGGCGCGGATCTGCTCGGCCAGCTCCTCGCGCAGCCGGATCGTCTCCTCCAGCGAACGGCGGCCCGCGGGAAGGGAGTCGAGCTCCGCCTTCTCCTCCTTCTTGACCTCGACGAGCCGGTCGACGCCGTAGAGGGCGACGCGGCGGTAGTCGCCGATGATGCGGCCGCGGCCGTAGGCGTCGGGGAGTCCGGTGACGATGCCGGCCTTGCGGGCCGCGCGGATCTCGGGGGTGTACGCGTCGAAGACACCGGCGTTGTGGGTCTTGCGGTACTCGGTGAAGACCTTCTCCAGGTCCTCGGAGACCGGGTAGCCGTAGGTCTCCAGGGCTCCGGCTACCAGGCGCCAGCCGCCGTACGGCATGATCGCGCGCTTCAGCGGGGCGTCGGTCTGCAGGCCGACGATCAGGTCCTTGTCGCGGTCGACGTACCCGGGGGCGTGGGCGGTGATCGTGGAGGGCACGTCGTACGAGACGTCGTACACGCCCTTGGCGCGCTCCTCGGGGAAGCGGTCCGTGAGGACCTTCCACACGGCCCTGGTCCGCTCCGTGGGCCCGGCGAGGAAGGAGTCGTCGCCTTCGTACGGCGTGTAGTTCTGCTGGATGAAGTCGCGGACGTCGACGGCGTCGCGCCACAGCCCGCCCTTGAAGCCCTTCCAGGCCCGCTCGTTCACCGTCGCCTCAGCAGGGGTCGAAGTCACTGCCCGCACCGCCTTCTTCGAATCATTCGATCGCGTCGTTGCTCACCTTCATTCCACTCCTTCTGATCGATCGTTTCGGGCGGCATTGGTCACCATTCCGGGGCCCTAGGTCCCTTCCCCGGCATGCGGAAAGACCCCGCGCGGGGCGGGGTCTTTCGCAGCGGCACTCGGGCCGGTCTAGCTGGGCGCCTCGGCACCCTTGCGGGCGTAGAACCACCAGGTCACGGCCATGCAGCTCACGTAGAAGGCGACGAAGCCCCACATCGCGCTGGTCACGGCCACCGAGCCGAAGAGGGCCGGGATGAAGAAGAAGCCGTAGGCGGCGATGGCCGAGGTGAAGCCGGTGACCGCGCCGGACTCCATTTCCGCCTGCTTCAGGGCCCTGGCGTATTCCGGGGTGCCTTCGGTGAGGCCCTTGAGGTGGGTGCCGCGGAAGATGACCGGGATCTGGCGGAAGGTGGAGCCGTTGCCGATGCCGGAGAAGAAGAACGCGGCGAGGAAGCAGAAGAAGAAGCCGTAGAACGAGCCGCCGTCACCGCCCGAGGGCAGGAAGGTGATCACACCGATGATCGAGGCGGCCATGCCCACGAAGGACAGGATCGTGACCCGCGCACCGCCCCACCTGTCCGCGATCCAGCCGCCGCCCCAGCGGGCCAGGGCGCCGACGGCGGGACCCATCCAGGCGTACGTGGCGACCGGGTAGTCCGGGAACGTGGTCTTGATCAGCATCGGCAGGGCGGCGGCGAAGCCGATGAAGGAACCGAAGGTGCCGACGTACAGCCAGGTCATCAGCCAGTTGTGCTTGCGCTTGAAGATGACCTTCTGCCGGCGGAAGGGAGTCGACGCCACCTTGAGGTCGTTCTGCCCGAACCAGGCGACCGCGGCGAGGACCAGCAGCACCGGGACCCACAGGAACGCGGCGTTCTGCAGATGGACCGGGGTGCCGTCGGCCTTGTGCTGGGCGGAGCCGATCGCGATGGTCGACCAGGTGATGACGATCGGGGTCAGGAGCTGGACGACGGAGACGCCGAGGTTGCCGAGACCGCCGTTGATGCCTGTCGCGCTGCCCTTCTTGGCCTTCGGGAAGAAGAAGCCGATGTTGGCGAGGGAGGACGCGAAGTTCGCGCCGCCGATGCCGCAGAGGGCGGCGATCGCGACCATCACGGCGTACGGGGTCGTCGGGTCCTGGATGGCGACGCCGAGCCAGATCAGCGGCACGACGAGGACGGCCGTCGACAGCGCGGTGAAGCGGCGCTGGCCGACCATCGGGCCGAGGAAGGTGTAGAAGATCCGGGCCGTGCCACCGGTCAGACCGGGGACGGCCGTCAGCCAGAACAGCTGGGAGGTCGAGAAGCCGAAGCCGACGTCCTTCAGGTTGGTCGCGGTGACCGACCACACCTGCCAGACGACGAAGGCCACGAGCAGCGCCGGCACCGCGATCCACAGGTTGCGGGTGGCGACCTTCTTGCCGATGGACTTCCAGAAGAGCTCGTTCTCCGGCTCCCAGTCGGTGATCGGCTTGCCGGGACGGTACTGCTCCGTGTCGTACGAGGCGGGTGACGGCCCGGCCGTTCTGCTGTCCTGGACTACGGAACTCATGGCGCTTCCCTGATGTTTCGGGACGGTGCTTCCTTGCTCTTCCAGGCTGCGCCGCGGCATGAGGGGAGGTGAGAGTCGATGGTCGCCGGAAGGTCGGGCGTAGGTCCCTCCAGCGGGAGGACGGAGGGACCGGCAGCGCGGCCGTCACCGACGGGACGGAGGGACCGGCAGCGCGCCCGGCACCGGCCGGACGGAGGGACCGGGAGCACCGGCAGCGTGACACGACCATGCCGTGGCCGATGAGGACGAGGGTCGGTGTCCGCTGGGCGGCCATGGCCCCACTCCGTGGGGTCGCGGGTCTCTTGCCCACCTCCGTGTGGGCAATCGTCCCGCAGGGCGGGACGGGTGGGCACACGGGACGGCGCGGTACGAAGGGCGTGCCATGTGAGGGGCCCGCCGCCCGCTCTGGTGTGCTGGGGCACATGACACAACCGTTCCTGCCCCTCACCGCCCGCTCCCGCGAGGAGTCGCACCGTGCCGCCACACCCCTGGAACTCTTCTTCGACCTGTGCTTCGTCGTGGCCGTCGCCCAGGCCGGCGCCGAACTCGTGCACGCGATCGCCGAGGGCCACGCGGGCCAGGGCATCCTCGACTACGCGATGGTCTTCTTCGCGATCTGGTGGGCCTGGATGAACTTCTCCTGGTTCGCCTCCGCGTACGACAACGACGACGTCCTCTACCGCGTCGTCACCCTCATCCAGATCGCCGGCGTCCTCGTGCTCGCCGCCGGCGTCTCGCGCGCCTTCGAGGAGCACGACTTCCTCGTCGTCTACCTCGGCTACGTCGTGATGCGCCTCGCGATGGCCTCGCAGTGGCTCCGCGCCGCCCACCACGCCACCGCCCCCGCCGAGCGGACGATGTGCCGCCGGTACGCGGGCGGGGTCCTCGCCGTCCAGGTCGGCTGGCTCGCGCTGGTCCTGGCGCCCGAGCCGGCCCGCCCGTGGGTCTTCCTGGTGATGGCGCTCGCCGAGATGGCCGTGCCGGTGTACGCGGAGAAGGACGCGCCCAGTGCCTGGCACCCGCACCACATCGCCGAGCGCTACGGCCTGTTCACCATCATCGTGCTCGGCGAGACCGTCGCCGCCGCGACCGTCGCCGTGAAGACGGGCATCGTCGAGAACGACGCCCTCGGCGAGGTGCTTCCGATCGCCGCGGGCGGTCTGCTGCTCGTCTTCGCCGCCTGGTGGATCTACTTCGTCGTGCCCGCCCACGACCGGCTGACCTCCAGCCGCCAGGGCTTCCTGTGGGGCTACGGCCACTATGTGATCTTCGCGTCGGCGGCCGCCGTCGGGGCGGGTCTGGAGATCGCCGTCGAGCAGGCCGTGGGCAAGGCCCACATCTCCACGCTCGCCGCCTCGGCCGCCGTGACGATCCCGTCGGCCGTGTTCCTGCTGTCGGTGTGGCTGCTGCACGCCCGCTACTTCAAGGTCGGCATCGCGCAGCAAATGGTCCTGCCGGTCTCGTCGTTCGCGATCCTGATGTGCACGTTCGCGGGCCATTGGGCGGTCCTCGCGGCCGGGATCGTCGCGGCGGCGACGGTCGCCGTCGGGGTCACGCTGACCGCCCGCAACCCGGTCACGCGCGCGCGGGCGACGACCTGACGCCCCCTCGGGGAGGCTGGAGGATCCGCCGTCCACCGGGGCACAATCCGCCGCATGATGTTCCGCCTCCTCGGGCCGCTCACGGTGGCCGACGCCACGGGCGCCCCGATCCCCGTCACCGGCGGCCCCAAGGTCCGGGCCCTGCTCGCCCGGCTCCTCCTCGACGCGGGCAGGACGGTCCCGGTGGAGCGGCTCGTCGACGGCCTGTACGGGGACGAACCCCCGGCCGGCGCCCAGGGCGCGCTCCAGGCCCAGGTCTCGCGGCTGCGCCGGGCGCTCCCGCCGGGCGTGGCGGTGGAGTTCTCGCCCGCCGGCTACCGGCTGGCCGTCGAGGACGTCGACGTCCTCCGGTTCGAGGCGCTGGTCCGGGAGGGCGCGCGGGCCGGCGCGGCGGGCGACCCCGTCCGCGCGGCCGCCCTGCTGCGGGAGGCCCTCGGGCTGTGGCGGGGGCCGGCGCTGGCCGACGTACGGGAGGCGCCGTTCGCGGCGGGCCAGGCGGCCAGGCTGGACGCGCTGCGCCTCGACGCGGTGGAGGAGTGGGCGGCCGCCGAGCTGACGGCCGGCGGTGACCCTGCGTTACTCGTACGGGAGTTGGAGCATCTGTCCCGGGAGCATCCCCTACGGGAACGGCTGCGGGGCCTGCAGATGCGGGCCCTCGGCGCGGCGGGGCGCCAGGCGGAGGCGCTGGCCGTGTACGAGGCGGTACGGGCGGCCCTCGCGGAGGAGCTGGGGGCGGATCCGTCGCCGGAACTGTCCGCCGTACATCTGGAGCTGCTGCGGGGCGGGGAGTCGACGGCCTCGCAGCGGACGTTCCCGCCGCTCCCGGCACCGCTGACGGACTTCGTGGGCCGAGAGGGGGAGCGGGAGCGCCTGACGGCCCTGATGGCCGCCGCGCGGCTGGTGACCCTGGTGGGTCCGGGGGGCGCGGGCAAGACGCGCCTGGCCCTGGAGGTGGGGGCGGGGCTGCGGGGCGAGGTGCGGTTCGTGGATCTGGGGGTGGTGGCGGGTACGGGCGACGGCTCGGGTCCCGCGTCCGGTGAGGTCGCGGAAGCGTTCGCCGCCGGTCTCGGGGTGCGGGGTGCGGCGCGGCTCGAAGCGGCGCTCGCCGGCCGGCCGGTGGTGCTGATCGTGGACAACTGCGAGCACGTCGTCGTGGAGACGGCCGTCCTCGTACGGCGCCTGCTTGCCGCCCTCCCGGCGCTACGGGTCCTGACGACGAGCCGCGAAGCCCTCGGGATCACCGGGGAGTCCCTGCTGCCGCTCGGCGCGCTGGCACCGGAGGCGGCGGAGGAGCTGTTCGTACGGCGTGCGGCGGCGGTCCGGCCCGGCTTCACGGGCCACGCGCGCGTGGCGGAGCTCTGCTCGGGGCTCGACGGGCTGCCGCTCGCCGTCGAGCTGGCGGCGGCCCGGCTCCGGACGCTGTCCGTGGAGGAGCTGGCGGACGGGCTGGGCGAGCGGTTCGAGCTGCTGTCGCGCGGGGACCGCACCGCGCCGGAGCGGCACCGGACCCTGCGGGCCGTGGTGGAGTGGAGCTGGTCGCTCCTCGAACCCGGCGAACGGGAACTGGCGGCGCGGCTCTCGGTGTTCCGGGGCGGGGCGACGGCGGAGGCGGTGGCCCGGGTGTGCGGGCCGGGGGCGTATGCGCTGGCCTCGCTCGTGGAGAAGTCGCTGGTGGAGGTCCGGGACGACGGCCGGTACCGGATGCTGGAGACGATCCGCGCGTACGCCGCGGAGCGCCTCCCGGCCGGGGACCCGGCGCCGGCCGCGCACCACGCGTACTACCGGGAGCTGGCCGAGACGGCCGACCCCGAGCTGCGCGGGCCCGCGCAGCTGGAGTGGCTGGCCCGGCTGGACGCGGAGGACGCGAACCTGCGGGCGGCGCTGCGGCGGGGCACGCCGGAGGAGGGACTGCGGCTGGTGGCCGCGCTCAGCCCGTACTGGTGGCTGCGGGGGCTGCGGGGCAGGGTGGCGGCGCCGGTCGCGGAGCTCCTGGACCGGGTGGAGCCGACGGAGGAGCGGGGCGAGGAGTACGCGCTGTGCGTGCTCGCGGCGGGCCTGCGGGAGGGCGAACACGTCGAACGGGCGCGGGGGTTCCTCGCGGCGGGCACGGCTCCGCTGCGGCAGCCGTACACGGCGTTCCTGTGGTCGACGTCCGTGGGACCGGTGGAGGGCCTGCGGCTCGGCGACGACGCCTGGTCCCGTTCGCTGGGGCTCGTGGGCCGCGCCCTGCTGACGCCGGCGCCCACGGAGGCGGAGCCGCTCCTGAGGGAGGCCCTGGCGGGGTTCCGGGCGCTCGGGGAGCGATGGGGGACGGCGACGGCACTGGAGGGCCTGGCGGGCCTCTCGGCCGATCCGCTGCCCCTGCTCGGGGAGGCCCTGGAGCTCTTCGAGGAACTGGGAGTCGCGGAGGACGTGGTGGACCTGCTCCGGCGCCGGGCGACGGTCCACGAGAGGTCGGGCGACCGGGAGGCGGCGGAGTCGGACCGCACGCGCGCGGAGAGGACGGCGCGCGGGGCGGGGCTTGGTGGGGCACGACCGGCAACGTCTTCTTGATCGTCCCGGCCCTGCCCGCGCCCCACCCGCCCGGGCCTCGCCCTGCCCCGCGTGTGCCCGCGCCCGGGGCGGGCGGTGCCCCGGTCCGCCCCCCGTGTGGGCAATCGTCCCGCTGGGGCGATGGGGGTCCCCCCTGCTCGAGCGAAGCCGAGAGCTTGGGGGAGGGTGGGCACACGGGACGGCGCCCTCAGCGGCGCCTCCGCGTTCCGCGCCTGGACCCGCACCACGACGTGCCGTACCTGCGGGTGCGGGTTCAGGCGCGGAAGCCTCTGGCACCGGCAAGGGCGCCGTTCCGTTGTGCTCACCCGTTCCGCCCTGGGGGCACCTCCCGGACGAAGTCTGGGGGAGGAACGCCTGCCCACAACGGAACGACGGGCGCGGAACGCATGCCCACAACGGAGCGGAACGCCTGCCCACAGCGGGGCCGGCGAACGCCCGTCAACCGGCGTCAGTGCGTCGTCAGTGGGGCGTCAGCGCGTCGCGCGACCTTCTTCTCGTGCCCCGGGGACCCGCCCCAGCGCACCGGAACCGAGGAGACCACCATGCAGAACCCCGCCAACCCCCGCACCGCCTTCGTCACCGGCTCCTCCCGCGGTATCGGCCGCGCCCTCGCCCGGCGGCTCGCCCGGGACGGGATGGTCGTCGCCGTGCACTACGGGCAGGACGCCGCCGCCGCGCAGGAGACCGTGGACCTGATCGTCCGGGACGGCGGGCGGGCCTTCTCCGTCGGGGCCGACCTCGCCACGCACGACGGCGTGCGCGCGCTGGTCGACGGCGTCCGGGCCGGCCTCGCCGGCCACACCGGGGAGCCGGCCCTCGACGTCCTCGTCAACAACGCCGCCGCGACGACCTCCGGCGGCCACCTCGCGGACGAGACCCCGGAGGCGTTCGACCGCGTCTTCGCCGTCAACGTCCGGGCGCCGTACTTCCTCGTGCAGGGCCTGCTGCCGATGCTCAGGGACGGCGGACGGATCATCAACATCGGGTCCGCCGTCACCCGGATCGCCCTCGCCGACGAGCTGGCGTACGCGATGACGAAGGGGGCCATGGAGACCTTCACCCGCACCCTCGCCAACGTGGTCGGGGAGCGCCGGATCACCGTCAACACCGTCGCCCCCGGCCCGACCCAGACCGCCTCGCTCACCGCCGCCATGGCCGCGGTGCCCGAGCTCGAGGGGATGCTGATCGCCGGCCAGGCGCTGCCCTGGGTCGGGCAGCCCGAGGACATCGCCGACCCGGTGGCCTTCCTGGCCTCGGAGGACGGCCGCTGGATCACCGGCACCGTGATCGACGCCTCGGGCGGCACCTACCTCGGCCCGAAGCGCTGACCGAAGCGCTGACCGGAGCGATCGGCCAAGCGTCGTGGTAGGGAGGGGACATGACACCCCAGGACTCGATCACCGACGTCACCGGCCTCCGCGTCGGCCACGCGCGCCTGGACCGCCCCGGCGCCCTGACCGGCACCACCGTCGTCCTGGCCCCGGAGGGCGGGGTCGTCGCCGCCGTGGACGTACGGGGCGGCGGTCCGGGCACGCGGGAGACGGACGCCCTGGACCCGCGGAACGTGGTCCAGCGGATCGACGCGGTCGTCCTCACCGGCGGCAGCGCGTACGGCCTGGACTCCGCCTCCGGGGTGATGGCCTGGCTGGAGGAGCGGCACCGGGGCGTCCGCGTGGGCCCCGATCCGTCCCACGTCGTGCCGGTCGTGCCCGCCGCGTGCGTCTTCGACCTGGGCCGGGGCGGCGACTTCACGGCCCGCCCGGACGCGGCGACGGGCCGGGCGGCGGTGGAGGCGGCCGCCGCGAGCGGGGACCACGCGCGCGTGGAGACGGGCGCGGTCGGCGCGGGCACCGGGACCGTGGCCGGCGGCCTGCGCGGCGGGGTGGGGACGGCGAGCACCGTCCTGGAGTCGGGGATCACGGTCGGCGCGCTCGTGGTGCTGAACGCGGCCGGCGCGGCGGTCGACCCGGCGAACGGCGTCCCGTACGGCGCCTACTACGGCGCGGGTCCCCTCGCCTTCCCGGACGCCTCCGTCCACGAGGCGGCCCTGCGGCGGCTCGCGGAGGCGCGGAAGGCGTCCGCGCCGCCCCCGCTGAACACCACGCTCGCGGTCGTCGCCACCGACGCGGTGCTCACCAGGGCCCAGGCCCTGAAGGTCGCCGGCACCGCGCACGACGGCATCGCGCGCGGGGTGCGGCCGGTGCACCTGATGAACGACGGGGACACGGTCTTCGCCCTCGCCACAGGGGCCCGGGACCTCCCGGAGGGGCCGCTCGCCCTGAACGGGATCCTGACGGCGGGCGCGGACCTGGTCACCCGGGCCGTCGTCCGGGCCCTCCTCGCCGCCCCGGGCGGTCTGCGCGGCCCCGGCGGCGACTTCCCCTCGTACCGCGAGCTGTACGGGCCGGAGGCGGAGGCGTACTCCCGGTAAGGGGAGGGGAGTTGGAGAAATCGGGCGGGAACTTCGCGCGCGGACCCTTCGTTTTGCCGGAACCCCGGACACGATGTCAGACCCAGGGACTACGTTAAGCAAGCACCAAGTGACATGCGGCGACGGCCTGGAGACCCTCTTGAACGATCCGCAGGATCCTCACGATCCGTACGAGACGACCGAGACGCACCTTGAGCGACTCCTCGGCCGGGCGCTCAACTCCTTCGACCTGCCCGACTCCACCGTCGAGCGCCTCGGCACGGCGCTCGCCCACTCCAGCGCGCTGCACTCCTCGCACCACAGCGCGTCGCTGCACCGCACCACCCACCGCCACACGTACCTGCTCGCCGACGGCAGCGCGCTCAGCCTCTGGGAGCTCGTGCACAACGCCGGCCGGGACGGCGCCACGCAGCACGAGCTGTACCTGGAGGAGGCGGAGGCGCGGCTCGCCGCCTCCCGGCTCCCGACCGGGCCGCTGCCGGGCTGGACGGCGGAGCGCACCGACGGCCGCGCCCTCGACGAGGACGACGACCTGGAGCTGCTGAGCGCCCTGCTCGCCCGGCCGATACCCGCCCAGCCCCGGATGTACGTGCCGGACAACTCCGCCGACCACGCGCGCCGCGTCCTGCGCCGCGCGGAGAACGCGGACCGGCCGGGCGAGCGCACGGCCCGCCGTCTCCGGCTGGCCTTCGCGCACCACATCACCCAGGCCTTCGGCCGCCACTGCCCGGTGGAGGGCGGCCGGGACGCCGGCTTCACCCTCTACGAGCACCAGTTCCTGCTGCTCGACGGCAGCGAGGTCAGCCTCTGGGAGGTCGAGCACACGGCGACGCCGGACGGCCGGCACATGTGCGAGGTGTACGAGGACGAGCACGCGGCCCGCGGGGCGATGGAGTCCCGCTCCCGGGTGCGCTGACGGCAGGGGTGAGGGGCGGTGCGCTCGCGGTGCGCACCGCCCCTCTTCGGACGGCCCCCTCCTGCCCAGGGGGCCGGGCTCAGGCCGCCACGGTGACCTCCGTGTCGGCGGCGGGCGCGGGTTCGGCCTCGGGGGCGGTCTTCCGGGTGCTCTTGAGGAGGATCACCAGGCCGGCGCTGACGGCCGTTCCGGCGGCGATGGCGAGCAGGTAGAGGAACGGGTTTCCGATCAGCGGGATCACGAAGATGCCGCCGTGCGGGGCCCGCAGGGTGCAGTCGAAGGCCATCGACAGGGCGCCGGTGACCGCGCCGCCCGCCATCGCCGCCGGGATGACCCGCAGCGGGTCGGCGGCGGCGAAGGGGATCGCGCCCTCGGAGATGAACGAGGCCCCGAGGACCCAGGCGGCCTTGCCGTTCTCGCGCTCGGTCTTCGTGAAGAGCCGGCCCCGTACGGTCGTGGCGAGGGCCATCGCGAGCGGCGGCACCATGCCCGCCGCCATCACGGCGGCCATGACCTTGAGGGAGCCCTCGTTGGGGTTGGCGAGGCCGCCGACGGCGAAGGCGTACGCGACCTTGTTGACGGGGCCGCCGAGGTCGAAGCACATCATCAGGCCGAGGATGACGCCGAGGATGACCGCGTTGGCGCCGGAGAGGCCGGACAGCCAGTCCGTCAGGGCCTTCTGGAGGCTCGCGATCGGCTTGCCGACGACGAGGAACATCAGGAAGCCGACGACGATCGAGGACAACAGCGGGATCACGACCACCGGCATGATGCCCCTGAGGACGGCGGGGATCCGCACCCGCTGGATCGCGAGGACCGTGCCGCCCGCGATCAGACCGGCGGCGAGACCGCCGAGGAAGCCCGCGTTGACGGTGAGGGCGATCGCGCCGCCGACGAAGCCGGGGACGAGTCCGGGGCGGTCGGCCATCCCGTACGAGATGTATCCGGCGAGGACCGGGACGAGGAAGCCGAACGCGAGGCCGCCGATCTGGAACATCAGCGCGGCCCAGCTGTCGACCTGCCCCCAGTCGAAGTGCTGGGTGACGGAGGGTGCCTTGTTGATGTCCCAGCCGCCGATGGCGAAGCCGAGGGCGATGAGGAGACCGCCCGCGGCGACGAACGGGACCATGTAACTGACACCGGACATCAGCCACTTGCGGAGCTTGGTGCCGTAGCCCTCGTCCGGCTCGCCCGCGCGCTCGACGGGCGTCGGCTTCGCGGCGGAGACCTCGCCGCGCGCGGCCTTGTCCCGGACCTCGGCGATGAGTTCGGCGGGGCGGTTGATGCCGGCCTTGACGCCGACGTCGACGGTCGGCTTCCCGGCGAACCGTTCCTTCTCCCGCACGGGCACGTCGTGCGCGAAGATCACGCCGTCGGCTGCAGCGACGACCGCCGGGTCGAGCCGGGTGAACCCGGCCGAACCCTGCGTCTCGACGGCGACCTCGACACCCGTGGCCTCGCCCGCCTTCTCCAGCGCCTCGGCCGCCATGTAGGTGTGCGCGATGCCGGTGGGGCAGGAGGTGACGGCGACGATCCGGAAGGGCGCGCCGGCGGCCGGGGCTTCCGGAGCGGCCGGGGCTTCAGGAGCGGCGGGAGCTTCAGGAGCGGCGGGAGCTTCAGGAGCAGCGGGGATTCCGGCAGCGACCGGCTCCTCCGGAACCACCTCCTCCGCAACCGGCTCCTCCGAGACCGCCTCCTCCGCAGCAGGCGCCTCCTCCCCCGCGATCAGTGCCGCCGCCCCCGCCGGGGACGTCGCGGAGCGCAGCGCGTCCGTGAACTCGGGGTCCATCAGGTGCCGCGCGAGCGAGGACAGGATCGTCAGATGGGCGTCGTCCGCGCCCGCCGGGGCGGCGATCAGGAAGATCAGGTCCGCCGGGCCGTCCGGGGCGCCGAAGTCGACGCCGGCGGCCGAGCGGCCGAAGGCGAGGGTCGGTTCGGTGACGTGGGCGCTGCGGCAGTGCGGGATGCCGATGCCGCCGTCCAGGCCGGTCGGCATCTGGGCCTCGCGGGCCGCGACGTCCGCGAGGAAGCCGTCGAGGTCGGTGACCCGGCCGCGTGCGACCATGCGCTCCGCGAGCGAACGGGCCGCCGCTTCCTTGCTGTCGGCGGACAGGTCGAGGTCGACCAGGTCCGCGGTGATCATCCTGCTCATCGCGGGCTCCCTTGCTCGCTGAGTACTCGGTCGAGGGGTACGTCGGCGGTCACCGTGACCGCCGCCGGGTCCAGGTCGCCCGGGGTGGGCATCTCGCTGCCGGGCAGCTGCACGGCGGCCGCCCCGTGGGCGACGGCGGCCGCGAGGGCCTCGGGGCCCTCGCCGCCGGCGGCGAGGAAGCCGGCGAGGGAGGCGTCGCCCGCGCCGACGTTGGAACGGACGGCGGCGACGGCCGCGTGGCCGTACCAGACGCCGTCCGCGGAGACGAGGAGCTGGCCGTCGGCGCCGAGGCTGGCGAGGACGGCGCCCGCGCCGAGCTCGCGCAGTTCCTCGGCCGCCTTGACCGCGTCGCCGACGGTGGCGAGCGGGCGGCCGACGGCCTCGGCGAGTTCGTCGGCGTTCGGCTTGACGACGTCCGGGCGGGCGGCGAGCGCCGCCAGCAGCGACGGGCCCGAGGTGTCGAGGGCGATGCGGGCGCCGGCGCCGTGGGCGCGGGTGACGAGCCGGGCGTACCACTCGGGGGCGAGGCCGCGCGGGAGGCTGCCGCAGCAGGCGATCCAGTCGGCGGCGGGCGAGTAGGCGCCGACGGCGGAGAGCAGGGTCTCGGCCTCCTCGCCGCTCAGCTCGGGGCCCGGCGCGTTGATCTTCGTCAGGGTGCCGTCGGGTTCCGCGAGGGCGATGTTGGAGCGGGTGTGGCCGGTGACGGGGACGGGGGCCACCTCGATGCCCTGGCGAGCAAGGAGCTGGGCGACGAGGGCGCCGGGGGCGCCGCCGAGGGGGACGACGGCGACGGTGCGGTGTCCGGCGGCGGCGACGGCCCGGGACACGTTGACGCCCTTGCCGCCGGGGTCGACGCGTTCGGCGGCGGCGCGCAGCACCTCGCCGCGCTCCAGGCCGGGAACCTCGTACGTCCGGTCCAGGGAGGGGTTGGGGGTGACGGTGAGGATCATGCGCGTACGACTTCCGTTCCGGTGGCCTCGATGGCCTCGGCGTCCTCGGGGCTGAGCCCGCTGTCGGTGACGATCAGGTCGACGTCGGCGAGGTCGGCGAAGCGGGCGAAGTGCTCCTGGCCGTGCTTGGCGGAGTCGGCGAGGAGCACGACCCGGCGGGCGGAGGCGACGACGGCGCGCTTGACGGCGGCCTCGGCGAGGTCGGGGGTGGTGAGCCCGTGCTCGGCCGAGAAGCCGTTGGCGCCGAGGAAGGCGACGTCGGCGCGGATCTCCCCGTACGCCCTGAGCGCCCAGGCGTCGACGGCGGCGCGGGTGCGGTGGCGTACGCGGCCGCCGACGAGGTGCAGGTCGATGCCGGGGTGGTCGGCTAGGCGGGCGGCGACGGGCAGGGCGTGGGTGACGACGGTCAGCGCGCTCTCGAGGGGGAACTCGGCGGCCAGGCGGGCGAGGGTCGTGCCGGCGTCGAGGACGACGCTGCCCTCCGTGGGGAGTTCGGCGAGGGCCGCGCGGACGATGCGGTCCTTCTCGTCGGCGGCGGTGGACTCGCGCTCGGCGATGTCGGGCTCGAAGTCGAGCCGTCCGGCGGGGATGGCGCCGCCGTGGACCCGGCGGACGAGCCCGGCCCGGTCGAGGGCCTTGAGGTCGCGCCGTACGGTCTCGGCGGTGACCTGGAACTCCTCGGCGAGGGAGAGGACGTCGACGCGTCCGCTCTCGCGGGCGATCCGGAGGATCTCTTGCTGGCGCTCGGGTGCGTACATGCCTGTCTACGTCCGTTCGATGCCCGAACCTGTGGTTTCAGTGTCAGGCTACGCCTCGATTTCCGGCAAGTAAACGAATCCGGGCATTCATGTGGGCACAAACGGACATCCGTCTGGTGGGAGCGGACATCGGGCCTTGTCCGGTACGGACATGGGTCCCGGAGCCGCGTACGACGAAGGGCCCTGCCCCCGGGACGAATCCCGGGCGCAGGGCCCCAGCCGGGCGAAGGGCTCAGGGCGTGAGCACCGGCTCCTTGTCGGCCGTCACGGTCTCGCCCGCCTCGTCGGCGTCGTCGCCGCCGCCCTCCAGGTGCTGCTTCGGCTTCGCCGGCAGCGCGAACATCACCAGGAAGATCACGGCGAGCACGCCCGCCGCCCAGCCCAGCGCGTTCTGGAAGGCGTCCGCGAACGCCTGCCCGATCTCGCCCGGAGCCTTCGCGAGCCGCTCGTCGTCGATCTGCCCGAAGAAGACCACGGACACCAGGCCGAGCCCGAGCGCGTTGCCCATCTGCCCGGTCGTGTTGATCAGACCCGAGGCCGAACCCGCGTGCTCCTTCGGCACCTCCGACAGCACCGCGTCCGTCAGCGGCGCCACGATGAGGCCCATGCCGAGACCCATGACCACCAGCGGCGGGATCATCTGCCAGGAGTGGATGCCGGTGCCGTAACGATCCGCCACGAACAGGTAGAGCAGGACGCCCGCGATCATCGTCAGCGCGCCCGCCTGGAGCACCTTCCGGCCGAAGCGCGGCACCAGCTTCTGCACGGACATGCCCGCGGCCACCGAGACCGAGATCGAGAACGGCACCCCGGTCAGGCCCGCCTTCAGCGGGGTCCAGCCGAGCCCGATCTGCATGTACAGCGTCCAGACCAGGAAGAAGATGCCGAGCACGACACCGAAGGTCAGCTGCACGGCGATACCGGCGGCGAAGCTCTTCACCCGGAACAGCGACAGCTCGACGAGCGGCGAGCCGTCCTTCTTCGTCTTGTACTTCTCGTACGCGACGAGGGCACCGAAGACGAGGAGGCTGCCGGCCATCATCAGGTGGCCCCACAGCGGCCAGTCCAGCTCACGGCCGCGCGTCAGCGGGTAGATCAGCATCAGCAGCGCGGCCGTCACCAGGACCACGCCGACCAGGTCGAGCCGGAGCGCCTTCGGGGCCTTCGACTCGGTGATGAACTTCCGGCCCAGGAGCAGGGCGGCGACGCCGACCGGGAGGTTGATCAGGAAGATCGGGCGCCATTCGAGGCCCGCGATGTTCCACTGCGTGAGCAGCGCGCCGAGCAGCGGGCCGGAGACCGCGCCGAGGCCGATGATCGCGCCGAACATCCCGAAGACCTTGCCGCGCTCGTGCGCCGGGAAGGTGGCGTGGATGATCGACAGGACCTGCGGCACCATCATGGCGGCCATCGCGCCCTGGAGGAGGCGGGAGGCGACCAGCATCTCCTGGTTGGCCGCGAAGCCGCAGAGCGCCGAGGCGAGGGTGAAGCCGGCGGTGCCGAGGAGGAAGAGGCGCTTGCGGCCGTAGATGTCCCCGAGCCGCCCACCGGTGATCAGACCGGCGGCGAACGCGAGCGCGTACCCGGCGGTGATCCACTGGATGACCGCCGGCGTGGCGCCGAGGTCCTTCTCGATGCTGGGGATCGCGATGTTGACGATCGTGGCGTCGACCAGGTCCATGAAGGCGGCGGTCATGACGATGGCGAGGGCGATCCAGCGCCGCTTGTCGCTGGCCGCTGCCGCTTCCGTGGCGGCGTCGTGTGAACTCATACGAAGAAGATAGAAGTCATGTAGGTCAGGTCATGTCCTAGATAGGGCGCATCCTGGAAAACATGACGGACACCCCGGCACGACTCCTGAATCTGCTCTCGCTCCTCCAGACCCCGCGCGAGTGGCCCGGAAGCGAACTCGCCGAACGGCTCTCGGTCTCCCCGCGCACCATCCGCCGGGACATCGACCGGCTCCGCGACCTCGGCTACCCGGTCGAGGCCACCATGGGCGCGGTCGGCGGCTACCGCCTCGTCGCCGGTACGGCCATGCCGCCGCTGCTCCTCGACGACGAGGAGGCCGTCGCGATCGCCGTCGGCCTGCGCGCCGGGGCCGGGCACGCGATCGAGGGCGTCGAGGAGGCGTCCGTACGGGCCCTGGCGAAGCTGGAGCAGGTGCTGCCCGCGCGGCTCCGGCACCGGGTCTCGACCCTCCAGAACGCGACGATCCCGCTCACCCGGGGCGACGGCGCCACGGTCACGCCCGCGACGCTGACGGCGCTCGCGGGCGCGGTGACCGGGCACGAGCGGCTGCGGTTCGGCTACCGGGCGGGGGACGGGACGGAGACGAAACGGCTGGTCGAGCCGTACCGGCTGGTGTCGACGGGGCGGCGCTGGTACCTCGTCGCCTACGACGTGGGGCGGGAGGACTGGCGGACCTTCCGGGTGGACCGGGTGAGCGAGCCGCTCCCGACGGGCGCGCGCTTCAGCCCGCGGGAGCTGCCGTCGGGCGACGCGGCGACCTACATGGCCCGCTCGATGGCGCGGGCCCAGGGCGAGGTCGAGCTCGACGTGACCTTCGCGGCGCCGGCCGAGTTCGTCGTGGCCCGCCTTCCGTCCCACCTCGTCCCGGTCGCGGAGGGCCCCGACGCGTGCCGGCTCCGCGCCCGCGTCACGGACTCGGTCGAATGGCTGGCCCTGCGGCTGGCCCTGATGGACATCCCGTTCAGGGTCCACGGCCCGGGGTCACTGGTGACGTACATGAGGGACCTGTCGTCCCGCCTCTCAGCGGCGGCCGGCTGAACGCCGTTGTGGCGCGCCCTTACGCCCGTGGCGGAACGGGTGGGCACAACGGACGGCGCCCTTGCTCGCGCGCATGTTGGAGACCTCCGCGCGGCTTCTGCGGTTGCTGTCCTTGCTTCAGGCCCATCGCGAGTGGTCCGGTGCCGAGCTCGCCCGTCG